>CAZNBG010000064.1:0-10812 GCA_964570915.1 uncultured Nitrospira sp.
CCTCTTTGGTGACCTCGTTGCCTTTGCTGTCTTCCTCACCGATGCTCAAAAGGCCGATACGGGGATTCGGCTTCCCGAGCAGATGCTTGCCGTATTCGTTTCCCATCAAGGCAAATTGCTCGAGATGCTTGGCAGTACAGTCGACGTTAGCCCCCACGTCAAGCATGATCGCTTCCCCGCTCAGCGTCGGCAGACTGGTGGCGATCGCCGGCCGCTCAACCCCTTTCGCGAGTCCTAATACGAAGAAGGACGCCACCATGCTCGCCCCCGTGTTACCCGGACTCACGACGGCACCGGCATGGCCATTTTTGACCAACTCCGTCGCGATCCAGATCGACGAGTCCCGCTTCTTTCGAGCCACCGCGGCAGGCGACTCATGCATCTCAACGACCTGGGACGCATGCCGGATAGAGAGGCGGGAATCGAGACAGGCCAGACGGGCACATTCCTGTTTAAGGGTGGTCTCGTCGCCGACGAGAACGACCTCAACGTCCAATTCCTTGACAGCCTGAAAGGCACCCTCGACGCACGGCGCGGGGCCATGATCACCCCCCACGGCGTCAAGCGCGATCTTCATGCGAGATGGTGTACTCACAGATGGCGTTGGACAGACAGGCTGAACACGCGTCGCCCCCCTGGGCTCACGTCAGACGCGCCGAGATGTTAGCGCGATGGACCGATTCGCCCACCTACTTACGCAAGAAGACGCATCACGCTCGCAACATTCTGATTGTGATGAACGTCCTGTATTTCCTTCAACACTCGGTGCCTTGGCACGTCGGCAAACCCTCGGCATCCTGCTCACGCTTCTTCGACTTGAATGACGGCCTTGCCCTTGTAGGTTCCACAGTTCAAACAGGTATAATGCGGCAGCTTCAGCTCATGGCACTGGGGACAGACGGCCATCCCCGGCGGGGTCATACGCAGTTTTTGAGTGCGACGCTTATCGCGTCTCGCCCTCGAATGTTTATGTTTTGGATTGGGCATGGTGGCTCCTTCTTTCGCTCGATCACGATCGCTGCTCAGCGATCACCAGGCTCTCGCAGTTTTGCCTTCATATCGCGCAACGCTTGAAACGGACCTCCCGTCGGCTCCTCGACGCAACTACAAGGACCTTCATTCAGATTTTTTCCACACCGAGGACACAACCCGAGACAGTCCTCGGAACACAGGGGATGCATCGGAGCGGCAAGAATCAATTGTTCACGCAGCATCGGCGCCAACTCCAGATGATCGCCTGTAAAATAGTAGAGGTCGTCATTCTGTTCTTCCGCCTCGACCTCGACAGGCGCCGTCGATTTTTTCTTCCGCGCATCGTCTCGTTTTGCGGCGGGAGGGGGCGCCTTGGTTTCCCGTTCGTAGGCCACTCGTAAAGAAAACGCCATCGGGTCTTCAAAGTCCTTGAGACAACGTACGCATTGGCGGACCGCCGTCCCTTCGACCACTCCGGTCACATAGACGGTACGCTCGATCGCGCGAAGATCCAGCCCCACCGACAGGGTTCCACGAATGGACACATCTGCGTCCGTCAGTTCAAGTTCTTCGCCCGTCAGGTCTCCCGACAACGAACGGCCTTCCGCCGTGATATCCGCGATTTTCGGTGTCAAGACATCCATGGTCATCCTCGGCAGCGTGGCGCTGCACCACCCCGGCGCATCGAAATCGCCCGTCATGTAGGTCATCGCTCCTCGGCGAAGCTGATGATCGCGATATGCCGAGCCCGCTTGACCGCCACCGTCAGTTCACGCTGATGACGCATGCAATTTCCGGAAATGCGGCGCGGAACGATTCGTCCCCGTTCAGTCAAAAAATTCCGAAGGAGTCCGGCGTCCTTAAAATCGATCGGCGCCTTCTCCAAACAAAATCGGCAAGGACGCCTTCGCTGAAACAACCGGCCCCCACCTCCGCCACGCTCGTTTTCACTTCGATCCATTCCTGCCTCCTCATGCTCCTGCCATTAACCTTCTTCGCTCATGTCATAGCCGGGCTCGTCGTGCATCGGCGGTTCGGCGCCTGTGCTGCCCTCTTGACGCTTGGGCATGAACGTCACCGTCTGCGCGACTACTTCGTGCTTACTGCGCTTTTGACCATCTTCGGTTTCCCATCGGCGTTGCTGCAGCCGGCCTTCGATGATTGCCCCATTCCCTTTGCTCAGATACTGCCCGCAATGTTCCGCCTGCCGGCCGAACACCACGATGTCCACAAAGCAGACCTCTTCTTTCAGATCTTCGGCCTGTTTATATCGACGGCTTACCGCAAGGCCAAAACTCGCCACCGGTGTCCCGCTCGGAGTGTACCGAAGCTCGGGATTCCTGGTGAGGTTTCCCATCAAAATGACTTTATTAAATCCGGCCACCGTCGGACTCCTGCGCCGAAGCTTCCACCGGACGCCGTTCCACCAATGGTTTCTCGTGATGGACCGTCAGAAACTTGATGATGTTGTCTTCCAACCGATAGGCTCGTTCAAGTTCGCCAACGGTATTGTTCGGGGCCTTAAAGTAGAAATAGGCGTAGGTACCCTTCCGTTCACGACGCACTTCATACGCGAGCTTTTTCTTCCCTAAATTCTCAGCTTTGATGAATTGGGCGCCGGTTTTGTCGGCGACGCCTTTCATCTTGTCGATGAGCGTTTTCGTCTCCTCGTCGGAGACGGACGGACGAATGATAAACAGAGACTCGTAGAGCTCCATGCAGCGATCCTCCTGGACAAAGGCCCCCGAACCAGTCGGGAGCGAGGTGTAGGGCGCCTATTCGGCGAAAAGAACGGTGGACCGTAGCACAGGATTTCTTACGCTGTCAATGAATCCTGTGAGGCTTAGCGGAGGAGGCTTATGAATGGCTGCTGAGATGCTAGAGGCCCGTAAGAAGTTTCCCCGCATTGACAGCAGGACCTTCCGATTGTAACCATTGGTTACTTATTGGACCCGCTTGATTCGTCATGGATCGGCATATCGTCTGCTTTCAGATTCCTTCTTTTGAAATCGTCCTGGCCCGTGCTGCTGACAGTACGCTCCGGAACAGACCGGTGGCTGTGGCGCCGATCCATACGCCGCGCGCCTTGATCCGAGAGATTTCCACTGAAGCGTTTCGTGAAGGTATTCAGCCGGGCATGGCTGTAGACGTGGCGCAGCTGATCTGTCCCGGCTTGCGGGTGATCTCTCCGGACTCATCGCTCCTCCAAGCCGCGCATCGTGAGCTGCAGCATCGTATCTCGCTGTTTGCCCCGATCTGGGAGTCGATCAGGCCCGGTTCGCTCTTCCTGGACCTTACCGGCACAACCCGACTTTTCGGACCCCCCATCGATACGGCAACCCGCATCAGTCGAGCGTTGGCGCATCAGCAGGGATGGTACAGCACCATCGGGCTGGCAGGAAACAAGTTGGTCTCACAACTCGCCGCAACGACTCTGATCAAGCCACCACAAGTCCTGTCGATCCATTCCGGCTCCGAACAACCATTCCTGGCTCCATTGCCGACTATGTGGCTCCCCGGCCTTCATCGCGCCCACCCCTCACGAGTTTTGCAACGGTTGGAGGATTTGAACCTCCTCACGCTTGGTGCGATCGCCTCCGTCTCATTGGCGCATCTGCAAGCCGCCATCGGCGCTCCCGCTGGTCTGTTGCACGACTGGGCACTGGGAATTGATCCCTCACCGGTCCGGGCACCGATCGCGCAGCCGGTCATCGAACGTTCCATCCCTCTCGATCCAGACGAAGTGGATGATCGACTCTTGTTAGGTCGACTGTACGGATTGTTAGAGCAGCTTTGTGCCACGCTTCGGCAACAACGGCGTATGTGCCGACTCATCTCTCTGACAGTTCGACACAGCGACCATGTCGAGCAGACAGCATATGAACGCGTACCGCACAGCACATACTGGGAGAGCGATCTCCAGCCTCCATTGACACGACTATTCTACCGGAGCTTCCGTCGACGGATACGCCTCACCCGTCTCACACTCCAGGCCAGTCAGCTCGAGTCACCTGCCGAGCAACTGTCGCTCTTCGGCGAACCGAAGCCTGCAGTCCTTCTACGTTCCCATCGGCTGTCTCTGGCGCTGGATGAGATCCGCGCGAAATTTGGGGAACAGGCCCTGTCCTGGGGGAGAGCTGTCCAATGAACCAATGCCTGTTCGTACACCTGCACGTCCATTCGGACTATTCGCCGATGCGTGGCGTGTCATCGCCGGAAGAACTCTGCACGTTGGCACAACGGCAAGGATCATCGGCCATGGCGTTGACCGATACGAACGGCTTGTACGGTGCGATTCGATTTGTCGAGCACGCAACGCAACAGGGGATCCGGCCGATTCTCGGCGCCGAACTGACCACGGCCGATCATCGAGCGGTTTTGCTGGCGAAAACACCGGTTGGGTACGCCAATCTCTGTCGCGTGCTGTCAGAAAGGCACTGCAACCCTTCGTTCGACTTTCTCGCATCCGTCTCACGCTATCGCGACAGTCTGATCATCTTCACGGACGACGAAGCCGCACTCCTGAGATGGGCGAAAGAATCACGGCAAGATCTCTATGTCGAATTGACGCCTGGGCCTACGATGCACCATGCACTGCTCTTCGGTCGTCAGATCGGTCTTCCACCGGTCGCCACCAATCGCGTGTACTTCTCCCAAACAGACAACTTTTCCGCACATCGCCTGTTACGTGCCATCGCTCTCAACACAACGCTGTCACGGTTGCCGGAAGAAGCCTGTTGTAGACCCGCACAATGGCTGAGGCCACCCACGCTCATGGCATCTCAGTTCCCGCACGTCCCGGAGGCGGTGGAGAACACCGTCCGTATCGCCGAGGCATGTTACAGCGACTGGCGTTTCGGCGAGACCATCTTTCCGGCTTTTCGCCGGCTGACCGACGAAGACGCATTCACGACACTCAAAGAACAAACCTATGCCGGCGCACATGAGCGATATGGTGCCTTTTCGGAAGAGATTCGCGACCGGATTGAAAAAGAATTGATGATCATTCGAGAAAAACGCTTCGCCCATTATTTCCTTGTCGTGGAAGACATCGTCCGGGAGTCAAAACGGACCACCTGTGGCCGTGGCTCAGTCGCGGCATCGATCGTCTCGTACTGTCTCAAGATCACCCATGTCGACCCAATCAAGCATCATCTCTTCTTCGAACGGTTTCTCAATTCCGGCCGGAAGGATCCGCCGGACATCGATATCGATTTCGCGTGGGACGAGCGCGACGAGATTTTGAAGTGGGTCTTCAACCAGTATGGCGACTGCCAAGCTGCCATGGTGGCGAACCAGAATAGCCTCGGCTTCCGGGCCGCGATCCGTGAAGTCGCCAAAGTATACGGCATCCCGGCCAAAGAAATCGGCAGGATGTCTTCACGCGTTGTACGCCAAAAAGATCTCCTTGGCTTTTCCACTCCACCAACCAACGAGCAATGGCTCCGTCGATTGTCACAGACCCTGCAATTGAAAGCACCGTGGCCCGAGATTCTGGCTCAGACACTGAAGGTCCAAAACCACTTCCGCCATCTTTCCATGCACTGCGGCGGAGTCGTCATCGTGCCGGATGAAATTCGGCGCTATGTGCCGGTCGAGATCACGGCGAAGGGCCTGCCTGTGATCCAATGGGAAAAGGATCAGACGGAGGACGCCGGGCTTGTAAAGATCGACATCTTGGGCAACCGGTCGCTGGCCGTCATTCGGGATGCGTTGGCGGCCATCGCCAAGCACACGGGCCGGACGATCGACTACGAAACCTGGGATCCGCTGGAGGATCCTGCCACACAAGAAGCGATCCGATGCGGCGATACGATCGGGTGCTTCTATATCGAATCGCCCGCCACCCGTCTCTTATTGAGAAAACTGTGGATCGGCATGCCGCCACACCGCCGTGCGGTTGCCGATGTATTCGAATATCTGGTGATGGTCTCGTCCCTGGTCAGACCCGCCACCAATCCCTTCGTCGAAGAGTTCATCCGACGAGCGCATGAAGGTTCCTGCATCTCCTGGCATGACAAGTTGAGGGGAGTTTTGGATGAAACGCACGGCATCATGACCTATCAGGAAGATGTGTCGAAGGTGGCGATGGCTCTGGCGGACTTTTCTGTCGAAGATGCGGATCAGTTGCGCAAGGTCATCAGCAAGAAACACAAACAACGGCAACTGCGAGACTACTATCAGCACTTTTACCGCGGGGCAGAAAAGAATCATGCGTCACCGCAGACAATCGATAGAATCTGGAAGATGATCATGAGCTTTGCCGGTTACAGTTTTTGCAAACCCCATTCGGCCAGCTATGCACAGGTCTCATTCAAATCCGCATATCTCCGAACCCACTATCCGGCGGAATTCATCGCTGCCGTCATCAGCAACCAGGGAGGCTTTTATTCGACCTTCGCGTACGTCTCGGAGGCCCGGCGCATGGGATTGGCCATCCTCGTGCCGGACATCAACGAAAGCGACTGGGCTTACCGCGGCGAAGGCGAGCGGCTGCGGATGGGCTTGATGCAGATCAAGACCATCCCCCAAGAACTCGGCGAAAGAATTATCGAGGAACGTACCCAGAACGGCGTGTATCGGTCGTTTCAGGATTTTCTGGGGCGTGTGAAGCCGGAGCCGACACATATCAGAACATTGGTCCGCGCCGGCTGCTGTGACTCCATCGCCGGTGAGTTGACAAGGCCAGCCTTGCTCTGGCGGCTGTACGCGGACAACGATTCCACTTTAAGCCCCTTGCCAGTGCCCGACGATTATTCTGCTGTTCAAAAGCGGGCCCATGAAATCGAGTCGTTCGGATTTCTTGCCAGCCGCCATCCGTTGACCTTTTTCCGCAAGCAGATCAACCAGCTCCGACCGGTGCCAGCCTCCCAGATGCATCGATTCGTCGGTCACCGTATCACGATGGTCGGCTTGCTGATCACGGAAAAGGCCGCTGAGACCAAGCACGGCCATGCCATGGAATTCGTGACCCTCGAAGACGTCACCGCGCTTTACGACGCCACGCTATTCCCCGACGTCTACCGTCGTTGCTGTCATCTGCTCTCGCCAAACCAGCCATACATGGTTCGTGGACTGGTAGAAGAAACATTTGGTGTCGTGACACTGACCGTGCATGATCTCCGACTCCTGGGGCCGACAATGGACGACTTACGGGACCGGTCGAGCCGGCATGAATACGTTGGTTATTGACATCACCCCAGCTCATGAGCCTGGAACCTCTTTCAAGCATAAGTTCTGTGCTCCATAAAATCCCGTTTATGCCTCATCCGGCTCGTGAGCCGATTTCCATCTTTAATCGGCTCATGTTTAACGCTTTCCGTGAGCCGATTAGATGGTATAATCGGCTCATGACATACAATTGGCAGCAACCAGACTGGCCTACGTTTCAATATGACCTCTCCGGAATCGAGGAGGTCCTCTTCAAGCTTGCGGAAAAGACCGGCCGGACAAGCGGGCTCCTCAAAGGGCTGACAGCAGACGCGCAGATAGAGGCAACGATCGAAATGATGGTGGTCGAAGCGATCAAGACTTCTGCGATCGAAGGAGAACTGCTGAGTCGAAAGGACGTCATGTCTTCAATCCGAAAGAATCTTGGGATAGAGACCGGCCATCTCACTGGGGACAAACGCGCCCAAGGCACCGCCGCGCTGATGCTCGCGGTCCGTACCAGTTTCGCCGATCCCCTGTCGGAAGTGACACTCTTCGAATGGCACCGCATGATCATGACCGGACACCGATACGTGGCTGTGGGGCAATGGCGAACCCATGCTGAACCGATGCAGGTCGTATCCGGCGCGGTGGGACGTGAACAGGTGCACTTTGAAGCGCCACCATCGTCACGCGTTCCGGAAGAAATGGCGCGGTTCATCCAATGGTTCAACGACACAGGGCCCGGTGGGTCGAAGGAAATCCGCAAGGCCGCCGCACGCTCCGCCATCGCCCACCTGTACTTCGAATCCATCCATCCCTTTGAAGACGGCAATGGGCGGATTGGAAGGGCATTGTCCGAAAAGGCATTGTCGCAGGGACTTGGACAGCCCGCCTTACTCAGTCTGTCGCGAGCGATCCAAGCCACGCGGCGGGACTACTATGATGCGCTGAAAGAGGCGCAGCAGGCGAACGAAGTCACACCCTGGGTCACATGGTTCGTCAATAAAGTACTGGAGGCGCAGACTCAGGCTGAAGAGCAGATCGATTTTACCCTGAAGAAGACGCGACTTTTTGACCGGTTTCGGGATCAACTCAACGACCGACAGACGAAGATTCTTCGCCGCATGCTGGAGGAAGGGCCCAGAGGCTTTGAAGGAGGCATGAACGCCAAGAAATACATGTCACTCACCGGCGCGTCGAAAGCGACCGCGACGCGCGACTTGCAGGATCTGACAGAGAAGGGCATCTTCACCCCTGCCGGCGTCGGCCGGAGTACTCGCTATCAGATCAGCTTGTAGTCCCACAACCAACCGTCAGCAGAGAACCGATTTCACAATGACCTTAAGCCCTCCAGCTTGAAGAAAGGGCACTGGTGAGATCTCATCGAAACTTCAGCGACGTGATGTAGGGCGCGACAATGATGGACGAGAGGATCCACGAGTGAATGATTAGACGTTAAATCTAAAGTAGACGATGTCCGCTTCTTTGATGACGTAGTCTTTGCCTTCCAGGCGGAACAGTCCCTTCTCCTTCACCTTGGCCTCGGTCCCGCACGCCAGCAGATCGTCGTAGTGATAGACCTCGGCGCGAATGAAGCCGCGTTCCATATCCGAGTGGATCTTGCCCGCTGCTTGCGGCGCCTTGGTACCTCTCGGAATCGGCCAGGCGCGCGACTCAATTTCTCCGGCGGTGAAGAAGGTCACCAAATCCAGCAGGGTGTAAGCTTCGCGTGTCAACCGCACAAGCCCCGATTCGGTCAGCCCCATTTCATTCAGAAAGTCCGCCCGTTCGCTCTCGGGCAATGACGACAACTCGGCTTCCAATTGACCGCAGATCGTCACGACCCGTGCGCCACGCTTCGCCGCAAATTCGCGCACCGTCTGGACCATGGCCTCGTCGGCATGCTTCCCCTCGGAAACATTGGCGACAAACAGAACCGGCTTGGCGGAAAGCAACTGACATTCGTTGAGAATTACCCGTTCTTCCGCCAGGTATTCGCGGTTGCCCAACCACTCGCCTTTATCGAGCAACCCGATCAGTGTGGTGAGAAACTCCACTTCGAACGCGGCCTTTTTGTCCCCCGCTCTCACCTTTTTTTCAGTTTTCTGCTTTCGTCGATCGAGCGTTTCCAAATCGGACAGCATGAGCTCGGTCTCGATCACGCCGATGTCACGGAGCGGGTCGATTCCGCCGCTGACGTGAACCACATCCGTTCCTTGGAAACACCGCACAACATGCAGCAATGCATCCACTTCACGGATGTGGCCAAGAAATTGATTGCCGAGTCCTTCGCCTTTGCTGGCCCCTTCGACGAGCCCGGCGATATCGCGTACCTCCAACGTGCTGTGGGTGGTTTTCTTCGAGATGAAAATCTCAGTGAGCCTGACGAGGCGAGGGTCCGGGACCAGCGCAATGCCGGTGTTCGGATCAACTGTCGCAAAAGGATAATTGGCCGCTAACGCGCCGCCGCCGGTCAGCGCATTGAAGACTGTGGTCTTACCGACGTTCGGCAAGCCGATCATGCCGCAGCAAAGGCCCATTTAGTTCGTGTCCTCTTCTTCGCTCGTAACTTTCTCTCTGACATTGAATTGATTCATCGCAACGTTCGGCCCTCGATGAATCAGACATTCCAATGCATCGACGGCCCGTTCCAGACACGGCTCAAAGACGGCCAGTTCATCTTTCGTCACCGGCTCCAAGACATAGTCGGCAGAATCTTGGCCTGGGGCAGGCCGGCCGATTCCGATCTTCACCCTGACAAATTGCGGTGTCCCGAGGGCCCCAAAGATGGACTTAATCCCGTTATTTCCCCCATTACCACCAGCCAGTTTAATCCGCAGCCGTCCTGGCTCCAGGTCCAGATCATCGTGGACGACAATGAGATCGCTGGGAGTGAGTGTGAATTCGCGCAGGAGGCCTTTCAGTGGAGGACCGGAAAGATTCATCCAGTCGAGCAGACCCGTAAGCTCGATCAATTCCCTTCCCAGTCGTCCGGACCCTCGCTGAGCTGTGCCACGCGGTGAGAGCCGGATCGACCATCGAGCGGCTGCCCGGTCGATGACCCACATCCCGACATTGTGCCGGGTCTGCGGGTAGGCGTCGTCCGGCGGTTGCAGCGTAACATAACCGCCGAACGAGTTACCGCCGTTGACGTAGTCTGTGCCCGCAGAAGCCAGCGACGCCCATGCAGAGCCGTTGTTAAACTCCACCATACTGTTCGTCGTGTTATAACGGAACAAGCCCGTCGCATTGGCTGGCCGTTGCGAAGTATTACCTACAGGAACCCGGACCGCATCCGTACGACCGCTGATATCCAGAGAAACCGTCGGTGAGGCTGTACCGATACCGACCGCGCCACCTGAAGGATTTAAAAGAACATTCGCGCCACTCGCAGAAACCGTGAGCTGACCTGCAGAGCTGATGCTACCATTTCCTGTGGTCCCCAAAGTGAGAACGCCGCCATTGTTCGCAGGATTTAAAATGTTGACTAATTGCGAACGGAACGAGAAACCACCGGAGGCAAAATTACCGTCTGAGAAGGCTACGGCATCATTTCCAGCAGCTGAACTATCGGAATAGATCTTGAAGCGCGAATTCGCCAGATCGTCAGTGCCTGACATCCAGAGGTGACCACCGCTTGTCACAGAGTTTGTCGCCTTAAGTGCCAGGTCCCCAACCCCTGATTTG
>CAZNBG010000065.1:0-10805 GCA_964570915.1 uncultured Nitrospira sp.
TTTGATAAAATCAGACACTCGTCACATCCTGGAACTGCATGGCATGCAGCCGGCCATATACGCCTCCCTGCTGAAGCAGTGTCTCATGAGAACCCATTTCAACAATAGTCCCCCGATCCAACACAACGATACGGTCCGCGTTCTGAATGGTGGAGAGCCGATGCGCGATCACGAGCGTCGTCCGATTCTTCATCAAATTGGCCAAGGCCAACTGCACGATCCGCTCAGACTCGGTATCGAGGGCCGAGGTCGCTTCATCCAGAATCATCACCGGCGGGTCACGAAGGATGGCCCTGGCAATGGCGAGACGCTGCCGCTCGCCGCCCGACAGCTTGACTCCCCGTTCTCCGATGATCGTATCGTACCCTTCGGGCGACCGCAGAATAAAGTCATGAGCATAGGCCAGTTTCGCCGCGTGCTCCACTTCAACCTGGCTGGCATCCGTCCGTCCAAACGCGATATTGTTTCGAATCGTATCGTCGAACAAGACAGTCTCTTGCGACACGATTCCGATATGGGCACGTAGCGATTTCAACTCATAGGAGTTCAGTGGCACACCGTCCAGAAGAATGCGTCCCGCAGTCGGTTCATAGAATCGAGGCAGTAAACTGACCAGTGTCGTTTTTCCGCTCCCGCTGCTTCCGACCAGCGCTACCACCTCACCGACCCGAATCGAAAGATCGATATCGGCCAGCGCCTGAATCGTATGGTTCTCATAGCGCAGTGAAACACTCTGGAATTCGATAGAGTCCTTGATCCCGGTCAACGGCAGGGTCCCGTGATCGCGAGACTGTTCGGTTTCAAGGTCCAACACCTCGAACACCCGCTCCGCGGCCGCCAACGCCTGTTGAATGAGATTATTGGACCCCGACAATTTCTTGATTGGGGTGTAGGCCATGAACATGGCCGCCATGAACGAGAAAAAGGCACCGGGAGTCATCGATCCGTTGATGACCAAATAGCCTCCGTACCAAATAATGGTGGCGACGCCGATCACTCCGATGACTTCCATCTGCGAGTGGCCGATTGACCAGACTTGATTGCTTTTGAGGGTGGTTGAGAGCACCCTCCCGTTCCGTTCCGCAAATCGTTCAGCCTCCGCGTCTTCCCGCCCAAACGCTTTCACCATTCTGATGCCGGACAGCGTTTCTTGCAGCGTTGAAGACATATCGCCCAGTTGCTCCTGTCCACTGGTCGCCAATCGCTTCAATCGCCGGCCGACCCGCACCATTGTCAGTGCCGAGAGCGGAATCACAATCAGAGACAGTCCGGCCAGCTTCCAATTCTGATAGAGGATGACGCCGACCATGGCAAGAAACGTGAGGCTGTTCTGAAAAATATCCTTCACAACGCTGGAGGCGGCATTGGCCATCATCCCTACATCGTTCACAACCCGGGAAACCAAGCGACCCGACGTATTGGCGTCGTGGAACCCCACCGACATCCGCATGAGCTGTTGAAACAATTCCTGTCGGATGTCCGCCACGACGCGATTGCCGACATAGGCCATTAAATACCCCACACCGTAACTGAATACGGCCTTCAGCGTCGCGATTCCGAAGAGGGCCAGCGGCAGCACCATCAACATCTGCTCGTTTTTCTCGATAAAAATATCGTCAAGGACCGGGCGTGCCAGCCACGCATAGGCCCCGCTCAATACCGCCACCAGGGCGGAACAGGCAAAGGCCGCCACAAACCGCACCCGGTACGGCTTCACGTAGCGCATGAGCCGCTTGAATCGCGCTAGGCCTGACATGCTCCCAACACCACCTCTGCCGCTCTGGTCGAAGCGCCTGGCTCGCCCAGGGCGGCCCGCACCTTCGCCAAATCCCGTTTCATCTCATCATATGCCGATCGATCTTCCAAGATCCGCAGAGCCTCTTCATACAATTGCTGTCCCGTCGCGGCGGATTGGATCAACTCCGGCACGACGGTCCGACCCGCCACCAGATTCACAAGTCCGATCCATCTGACTCGAATCAGGACTTGAATCACCACACTCGCGATCCAAAAGGTCAGGGCCGTGGTCCGATAGAACAACACCATCGGAGTACCCACCACTGCCGCTTGCAGTGTCGCCGTCCCCGAGGCAACCAGCACGAGATCCGATACAGCCATCACTTCATTAGCCTGGTCCTTCACCACGGTGATAGGAGCCGTGCTCTGCGACAAGCGAGGCTGCAACAGATTATCGTGAATGGTCGAGGCCTGTGCCAACAAAAACTTCGTTTCTGGTTCCCGTTTTGCCAATTTCTCCGCAGCCTCGATGAGGATCGGCAATAACACCTGTACTTCATGCGCACGGCTCCCCGGCAACAAGGCAATCACACGTCCGGCAGGGGGAAGGCCGAATTTGACGCGAAGCCCCATCCGATCGTAGTGGCCTGCAACGGCGTCCAAGATGGGATGGCCGACAAATGTACACGGCACACTCGCTTCGTCGTAAATCGGCTTCTCGAAGGGAAGGATCACCAGGACGTGATCCACCCGCTGCTTGATCCAATGAATCCGCCAAGGGGCCCAAGCCCAGATCTGCGGCGCAATATAATAAATCACACGCATGCCGGCCGCCTTGGCAAAATACGCAAAGCGCAGGTTCAGTCCCGGGTGGTCGATAAACACCACCGTATCCCACTGTTTGGAGCGGAAAAGCCGCCGCATCATCAAAAACCGCCGTAGGATCGACACGAACGCCAAAGGGCCGACCATGCCGATGACGTCAAATTGCCCCATCTCCTGCACCAATTGCACACCGGCAGCCTCCATGGCACGGCCTCCGATCCCGGCCAATGACACATGGGGATCACAGGCTTTCAGCGCTCTGGCAAGATTGGCTCCGTGGAGATCCCCGGAGGCCTCACCGGTCACGATCAGGATACGTGCCATGTTGCTCTACAAAGCTACAGGTGATACTGGCGGCTCCAGAAACGCCGGCACTCCCCGGTGCACTCGCGCCACAAGAGCGCGCCTATGCATTCCGCCGCATATCCGCGCTTATTGCGGAGAGCACGTGATGAGCGAGGTTCAGCGCGGCCGCTCCGTCTTCACCCGAAACGACCGGACGAGACTTCTCGCGAATCGCCTGGAGGAACGATTCAAGCTGCAATTTTAGAGGCTCATCATCACCGGCATGAATCTCTTCAACCGTCATGATCGGCTTCCGGCCAGACTCAGTCGAACGGCGTCCGATCGCCCCCCGGCGTGACTGGAAATCGATCGATAGGGAGCTGTCGGGCTGGAACACACGCCATTGTCGCATCGCCTTCGGTGAGGTTCGACTGGCAGTCAGATTGGCGATACACCCGTTTTCGAACTGGATCCGCGCATTGGCCACGTCGCACGTCGAAGAAAGCACCGATACCCCGGCGGCCCGCACGTCTTCTATCGGGCCCGGATTGCAGGACAGCACCAGGTCCAGATCATGGATCATCAAATCCAGGACAACGTCGACATCGGTGCCGCGCTCACTATAGGTCCCCAGTCGATGACATTCGAACAGCACCGGCCGCCGAATGAGCGGCTGCATCATTTGCATAATAGGGTTGAACCGCTCGCTGTGCCCTACTTGCAGGGTGCATCCATGACGCTCTGCCAAGCGTACCAGCTCCTCCGCCTCCACGGGTCGCACGGCGAGCGGCTTCTCCACCAGGACATGTTTCCCGACTTCGAGACAGGCTTTCGCAAGGGGATAGTGTCCCGATGTGGGCACGGCGATGCTGACGGCATCGACCTGGCTCAAGAGATCAGGCAGGGTATCGAATACCCGTGCGCCGTGCTTCTCGGCAATAACGGACGCCCGCCCGTGGTGTTGATCGACCACACCGACCAGTGTCGAGTCCGGCAACGAGGCATAGAGGCGTGCATGGTGTTGCCCGAGATGGCCGACCCCGATCACACCGGCACGAAGCTTGACCATATACCTGTTTGGTAACACCGTGGGGAGTCTTGCAATCCAACCACGGATTGCACTCGTGAGATCGATCGACTGATCAATCGACCGTCGGATTCCTTCAAATCAGCCATTCGCCGACGCCGTCGTGCTCGGTTCCTCTCCACGAGCGACTCCGACGACGGCGATGCCAGCTTCTTCGGCCTCGCGGAGGAGCAATTCCCGATCCAGCATCACAGACCGACCAGCCTCAACGGCAAGGACTGAAGCCTTGACGGAGCGCATGACTTCGATGGTTCGAGGCCCGACGGCAGGCAGATCGAATCGAAGATCCTGTTGCGGCTTTCACCGCTTCACGACGACGGCACCGTCTTTTGCCAACTCTCCTCCGCGCTTGATCGCCTCATCGGTTCCTTCGACCGCTTCGACCGCAACGACGACCCGGTCCTTGACGACCACACACTGGCCGATGTCCAGACGCCCAGTCTCCTTGGCCACTTCCCAACCATAGCGGATGTCGACCCACTCTTTCTTGGTCGGTTGGCGAGACGTCAAGGTCCCTTCCTGGACCAAAATCCCTTCGAGACCGAATGTCGACTCGCAAATAGTAATGCCATCTTTTTCGAGTTCTGCCGCGAGTGCGCGCAGGATATCATCGTCTTTCCAAAGCACCAATCGAGTGGCCAAGGCCAACACCCGAAAATCAGGCCGCGCTTTGCTATAGATGTGGGTTTTCTTGATTCCCCCCAACATGACCACCTTCTGGACACCGTCGGCCTTGAAGGCGTTGATCAACTTGTTGAGCTGGCCGATCTTGACCCAATGAATGCGATCGACATGCTGCTCGAGCTCGAGTTCGGTTTCACCTTCGTGAGCCACGGCATACACTTGAAGGCCCATCTTGCGGGCATTATCCGCAAAGATAATCGGGAATCGGCCGTTCCCGGCGATCACCCCGATTCGCCCGTCTGGTATGGACACGGCCTCGGTCATAACGACTGATTTCGCACTTCCTGATCGAATTCAAGATCCAGATCGATGCTGACAACCCGCGAGATTCCGCGTTTGGTGCCTTCTATAAACGTGAGAATCCTGGCCACATCGGCCTGTCCTTTGAATTGCTTCTTGGCCAATCGAATCGCCTCGGCCATCCGATGCCCCTCCCGAAAAAGAAGATCAAACGCTTTCTTCAGCACGGCAATGCGATCCGCGGAGAAGCCATGGCGTTGCAGGCCGACTGAGTTGAGGCCGTACAGGTGCGCACGATACCCGCCGGCGGCGAACATAAACGGCGGGACATCCTGACCAATACCACAACACGCGCCGACCATCGCGTAGTCACCGACACGCACATACTGGTGAATACCCGTCAATCCGCCGATGATCGCATGATCGCCAATCGTAATATGTCCTGCCAGACTTGCTGCATTGGCCATGATCACATGATTGCCGAGATGGCAATCGTGCGCCATATGCACATAGGCCATCAGGACACTCTTTGATCCTATCGACGTCACTCCGCCTCCTTGCGCAGTTCCTCGATTGACGGTGACATATTCGCGAATGACATTGTCATGACCGATGATGACCTTCGTCGGCTCCCCCTTATACCCCAGATGTTGAGGCGGCCCCCCGATCGACGCAAACGGATGCACTTCGTTGCGCTCCCCAATTTCCGTCCACCCATCGACGGCCACGTGGGAGAGCAGTCGACTGCCCTTTCCAATCGCGACGTGTTCCCCAATTACACAGAACGGCCCAATTTCCACGTCATCATCGAGATTCGCCTTGGGATGGACGACCGCTGTTGGATGTATCTTCACACTTGCCCCCTTTACACGCATCAAACGTCACCGGTCATAGCTCTACCACCGCCTCACAGCAGAGTCGGCACTTCACATCTTAGGCTTCAGAAATTGCCGCATGAACACTTGTAATTGCTATTACCGTGTTTCAGTTTTCTCTTCCATGACCATCGCGGTCACCAACGCTTCACACACCACCTCGTTGTCTACGAATGCCTTCCCTTGCATTTTCCAGAACGGCGGGCGCTTCTTGAGGACTTCGATCTCAAAACGCAGCTGATCGCCAGGAACCACCGGTCGCCTGAATTTTGCCTCGTCGATACCGGTTAGATACATGCTGGTTTTTCCGATAGGCCCTCCCGACTTGAAGACCAGCACGCCGCCCACCTGTGCCATCGCTTCGATAATCAGCACCCCCGGCATGATGGGGCGTCCTGGGAAATGACCCTGAAAAAACGGCTCATTGACCGTCACGTTCTTGAACCCGACGATCCGCTTATGCGGCTCAAACTCTTTGACTCGATCCACTAACAAAAAGGGATACCGGTGCGGAAGTAATGCCTGGATTTCAGCTTGTTCGACCGATGCCATCGACGCTGCCTCCTCTCTCTGCAGAGAACAATCCGATGTTAGGGGTTCTGCCGATCAAACTCTTTGATGATCAAGTCCGTCACGTCCAACGCCGGCTGATGATACAGGACGACACGCAAGAGTGCGTCACTGCCTTTATCAAGAATTGCCGTATAGCCCTCCTTCTGGGCGACGGCTTGCGCCGCTGCGGCGATCTTTCGTGAATATTCCGCGACCATCTCGCGCTGCTTCACCTGGACCTCGCGATTGAATTCTTGAAGACGGCGTTGATACGCTTCCACCTTTCCCCGCAGCTGCTCTTCCTTCTCTTGCCTCGCCGTGTCGGGGAGCTTGGCATTCGGATCTTGTAAAGACTGTTCCAGATCCTTGAGCTCCTGCTCATCCGAATTGATGATCTTCTGCCTGGTCATGGAATACCCCTTCACATCTTCCAACGCCAGCTTCCCCGCCTTGGACCGTTCCATAACCATCTGTTGATCCATGACACCGACTCGGAGCATGTCACTGGCAAAGAGCGGCCCCACCCACTGCACCAGCAATACCGCGATGCCGACCACTATCCCTCTCGCTGCACCCGTCATGACCTACCTCCAGCAGAGACTTAGGGGAATTCTTGATTTAACTCTTCGATGACTTGACTTGAAATATCCAACCCATCTTCATGGTAGATGGTCGGACCACCCTTACTCTTATCGACGACGACCTGCAATCCGAGGCGCTTGGCCACTTTCGCGACGACGATCTCGATCTTGTCACGAAACCCTTCCAGGACGTCTTTTTGCTTTTCCTGCACCTCCCGATTCAACTCCGCCGCCTTTTGCTGATACTCCTGCATGCGTCGGCGGAATTGCTCTTCTCGATCCCGTTTTGCCGTCGGGCTGAGGATGGACGACTGTTTGATGAAGTCCTCTTCCATGCGCCGCAACTCTCGTTCCTCCAATTCCATCAGCGCCTGTCGATTCTTCGAAAAGGAGGCCAGATTGTCTTTGGCACGTTTGCCGGCATTCGTCTCGTTGAGCAAACGCTGGGAATTGATCACTCCCACCTTGCCGTCGATCTTGGCTCCGGATCCGATGCATCCGCCGAACACCAATGTGATGGCCATGGCCGCCGACATCGATATCCATTCGATCCACCGCACTCGGCCCAACCGCAAATTCCTGCTCAAACCGGCCACGCTCCAACTCCGACTAGAACAATGTTCCGATCGTAAACTCGAAGACCCCGAACCGTTCACCGGTACGCGCATCAAGATTGATCCCATAGGCAACACGCAACGGACCGAAGGGAGAGATCCAGCGCCCCTCTAAACCGGCGGCAGGCCTCAAATGGATCGACAACGGCTCACCGTCATCAAAGCCCTTCCCGTAGTCGAAAAAGATGACGCCGTTCAACTTCGCCTCGGAAGAAATCGTAAAAATCAGTTCGTTGTTGAAAATCAATTGCCTGACGGCGCCGAATGGTGCATGCGTCGTGGGAACCGTGGGGCCAGCCCGACCGAAGGCAAACCCCCGCATCGTGTTGATACCGCCGACGAAGAATCGCTCGTTCAGCGGGACCTGTGTCCCTCCCATCGCATGGACCTCTCCATACCGTACCCGCAACGACACTCTCAGATCCAAGGGAAGGGGGGTAACCTTGATCACATCGACGTAATACTTGATGAAATTGTTGGACCCCCCCATATACGGCGTGCCGATGTCGAACCCGCCTCCAACCCGCCAGCCGTTTCGAGGATCGATATAGTAGTCTCTGGTGTCTCTGAACATGGTCGTCCGAAATCCCGTTGACGACCGGGTTCCCAGCTGGCGGCATACGATGGGAACCAGATCGGGACAGATCCCTGATTGAGGATCACTAAACCTGATTTGCTCTCCAAAGAGACTGACGCTTCCGGTCACATACTCCGAGAGCCAACGACCGAGCGTGATGTTCCCTCCGGTTCGTTGCTCAATATATGATAGGTAGTTCGTCAAACTGCTATAGCCGTCGATCTGGAGGGAGGTCAATGAATCGTTCAGGTAAGGATTGCGGAACGTAATGGAACCCAGGCTTCTTCGCTGTCCGAGCTGTCCTCGAATACGCCCAAGGTAGCCATACCCTCCCAAGTTACCCTGGGTAATATCGGCGATCGCCACGAGCCGGTCCAAGGTGCTGAACCCTCCGCCGAGGCTGAACATCCCGGTCGGCTTTTCCTTCACACGCACATTCAGATCAACCTTGTCGGGTGAGACTTGCGCGGGGAGGATTTCGACCGTTTCGAAGAAATTCAGGTTGTTCAACCGTTGGTAACTTCGTTTCAGTGAGGCCGTGTCGATCACATCTTGTTCGTCAACTCGAATTTCCCGGCGTATGACGTTATCCCGCGTCTTGTCATTCCCGTAGATGTTGATCTGACGGATGCGCATCATCTCGCCTTCTTTGATGTTGAAGACGATGCCGACCGTCCGCTCCTCATTGTTCGGATTCACTCCAGGCGTCACTTCCGCGAACGAGTATCCCTTGCTTCCGTACATATCTGTCAACCGGTTGATTTCATCTCGGATTTTGGCGCGCTGAAAGATCTCCCCCTCTTTCATCCTCATTCCTTGACGAAGCTCCGGCTCTTCAAAGACCGTATGCCCCCGAAACCCGATATCCCCGATGGTGAACGGCTCCCCTTCGGAAATGTGATAGGTGATGACGAACCACTTCTTGTCCTCGGTCAGCTCGACCGCAGGCTGTCCGACTCGGACATTGAAGTACCCCTTGTTCAACAGCACTTCCTTGAGCCGCTCCACATCGTTCGTGAGCTCGTCCCGTTTGAGCACACCGGCATCGGACACCATGGACGGGAGCTTCCACGTGGTAAAGATTCCATACCAAGGAATCCACTCCCTCGTCGACATGACCGCGAACATCTCAGCCTTGGTCGCCGCGCGCAGCCCTTCAAATATCACCGTCTTGATCTTCGCCTTTTCTCCCTCGGTAATGTGGAACATCAGGCGCATTCGATCCTCATCTAACGTCTGGATCACCGGCGTGACTTGTGCGCTGTAGTACCCATCGTGCTGGTAGGCCAGACGGATACTCTCGGCGCTTTCCTTCACCAGTTGCTGGTCGAGGAACGTCTGGTTCCTGATGGTCGTCTTTTCCTTCAATTTTTCATCGGTCAAATTTTGATTGCCGTCAAAGACGATCTCGGTAATGAACGGCTTCTCCCGCACGACAAAGGCGACGGCCATTCCCTCGGCAACCGATTCGGTTTCAACATGCACATCTTCGAAAAAGCCCGTGTCGTAGAGGATCTTCACTTGGCCACGCACATTCTCCGGCGTATAGGGATCGTTGACTTTCAATGTGAGCCGACCGGCAATGGCCGGAACTTCGATGCGTTTGGCCCCCCGAATCTCAATCGACGTCACCTTGACCTCCGGTGTCTGGGCAAGCGCGTCAAGCAGCCCCCACAACACAGAGAGTGCCATGACCGCGACCACGAACACTCGAGGTCTGTGGACGACAAACTGGGTCACCGATGAGGGTTCCTGTGGCCACATGTAGAGATGGATGATACAGCCGGATTCATCTCATACGTCCTCATCGCACATGACCGCACACGCCCGCCCCCGATCACTCGGCACTGTCCCGCTCCGGCTCAGGTGCTGAACCGCAGGCACGTTCTACCTGAAAATGCCCAGCCAGCTTATTCCCCCGCGAGGTCGTCCTCGCATAACCCATCCACGCAAAACTTCCGGATTATATTGGGGTCATCCCACATTGTAAAGGAGTGACCTGTCCTCCGATTCGAACTTGCGTAGTGCCCGCAAGGGATATCCACCGCGATGCAGGCCATGATCGTATGGGTCCCCAACTGGCAGCGAGCCTGCGCGCCAAGTCATGCCGTCTTGAGGGATCACCATGATGGGCGAAGCACCATCTTGCGACACCGCAGCCTGTCGCATGATCATGCGATGGTTCCGCGTGGACATCGCGTTTGAGCGGATCGTGTGTTGATATCTTCCGACACGTCCACGCATGCGATGCGATGAGTTGGTCTGTTTCTTGACTTCACACAACCCATCACATAGTATCCATCCATGTCACGACTCGCAGTCAGAAAAGCGGTCATTCCCGCCGCCGGCCTTGGGACACGCTTCCTTCCCGCCACAAAGGCTTCCCCCAAAGAGATGCTGCCCCTGGTCGACAAGCCGCTCATTCAATATACGGTCGAAGAAGCGGTCGCCTCAGGGATCGAGGATATTATCGTGATCACCGGCCGCGGCAAACGCGCCATCGAAGACCATTTTGACCGGTCGGTTGAGTTGGAAGAAAATCTAAAAGGCACTGGAAAAAGCCAGATCCTTCATCAAATCCGGCAAATTTCGAATTTGGCCAATTTCTGCTACGTGAGGCAATCTGAGGCGCTTGGCCTCGGACATGCCGTGTTGTGTGCCCAACACTTAATCGGCGATGAACCGTTCGCGGTCATACTCGGAGATGAGATCATTGATGCCCATGTTCCGGCCCTAGCACAATTGGTC
>CAZNBG010000066.1:0-10720 GCA_964570915.1 uncultured Nitrospira sp.
GTCAGGAAATGGACTGAACGCCCACAGTTCCAACGCGTCGAGGGGTTCCGGGCGCCCGGACATGTCCAGTACATGGCCTTTCGCATGTCTGATCCGCCGACGCAGCGTCCGGCGAGCCGATCGGAGTTCCAGTCGCTGCTGGGGCACTTCAAGATTCCCGTCGAGACAACCGAACTTCGGGAGGCCTTTGGTTACGGCATAAAGGAAGCGGATAACGGTGATCGACTGATCGTGGTGTGGCAAGCGCACACCGAGTACTACAACTATCAATTTTGGCATCTGCCGTCGAAAACCAGTGGCGGAGTGACCTTCGGAACTTTGACATTTCCACACTACACATTTCCTGTCACGCCGCTCGGGTCTGATGTTTGCCGCTTGAACCTGGTATTGACGACGGACATGCTGCCGCCGCGCAATGACCTCCGTTCCCTGCTGCCGGGTCAGGTCATCTATGGCAGCCGGATGTTTAATGAGCAGACAAGCGTGGCGACCAGCTTTACTCCCGACAAACAGGGACGAGAACGGTACTGGATCAGCGTGAGACCATCTCAAGGCGATGCACCGCGATTCAAGGACATTGTCGATGCCATTGTGCGGATCGAGACCTACTATCACTTGTTGTTGATGCAAAAACCGTTGTTCTCCGCCGCAATCGACCAAGTTTATAAGTTCGAACAGGTTCACTTGAAGCAACGGGAGATCATCACGTCCCATATCGGCCACGCCGACTCGCAGACGCTGCAGCGATGGCTGAACAGCCTGACGCAGGATTTGTTAAAGACCAATCGCATGGCAGGAAAGCTACATTTCGAGTTGTCCTCATCGATTCCCTACGACAAGATCGTCCATACCACGCTGGCATCACTCGGCGAGCAACCAATAGACTCCTACCGCCAGATCTCCGATTACGTACTGGGGGGGATTACAGGAGTCGCCGAAGGATACCAGCAGCTCTTGCGCCGTATCGATACACTGCGCGGAGGGTTCGAAGGTATCATCGCCATCATTCGCACCCGCATTGACTTGATTCTGGAATCCCAAAACCTCTCACTGCTGCAAAGTGTCGACAAGACGACGAAGAGCCAGGTCCTTCTGCAACACACAGTCGAGGGACTGTCAGTTATCGTCATTGCGTATTATCTGGCGGGACTGGCGGGATATATCTTTAAGGGGCTCTCCGAACTAGGCTGGCTCAGCAATCCTAATCTGGCCTCAGCGGTCTTCGTTCCGGTTGCGATTGGGCTTGCCTTTGCTGTCACGTCGTTCAGCAAGAAGTATCTGCACAAAAACCTGGAAGATGTGCCACCTGCCGAAGAAGCAAAGAAGCTGCAACCCTGACGGACCTATCCTTGAGAGAGATCCACCGGCGTATCACCAGACAACACAGCCACGGAGGACGAAGACGTTCAATCTATTGGGAACTAGGTTCAGCCAAGACTTTTGAAAGAAACCGTCCTGTATGTGACGCTGCCACCTTGGCCACCTGTTCGGGCCGCCCTTCCACGACGATCTGTCCTCCAGCCGCACCGCCTTCGGGACCGAGATCGATGATCCAGTCGGCAGATTTGATGACGTCGAGATTGTGTTCGACGACCACCAGCGTGTTGCCGACATTCACGAGTTTGTGGAGGACAACGAGGAGCTTCTTGATGTCTTCAAAGTGCAGGCCGGTTGTCGGCTCATCCATTATATAGAGAAGGTCTTTGGCGGAGGCATCTTTGAGCTCGGCGGCGATTTTCAATCGCTGTGCTTCTCCACCGGACAGTGTCGTGGCCGATTGGCCAAGGCGTAGGTAGCCAAGGCCGATGGAGGTCAGGAGGTGTAGCCGTTCCTGCAGCTTCGGCGTTCCAGTGAAGAACGAGAGGGCGTCTTCCACCGTCATGTTGAGCACATCGAAGATCGTCTTGCCACGATAGCGAATCTTCAAGATTTCCGGTTTGAAGCGTTTGCCGTCGCAGGCCTCGCAAGGCGCATAGATATCCTCGAAGAAGTACATTTCCAGTTTTTCCACACCGCTGCCTTCACAGCGTTCACAGCGGCCACCGACGGTATTGAATGAAAAGTGGCCGGCCGTGAATCCCTGAAGGAGCGCCGCTCGGTCGGCGGCGAACAATTGACGGATGTCGTCAAAGGCTTTGAGGTACGTGATGGGATTGGAACGAGGAGTCCGTCCAATCGGCTGTTGGTCGATCAGCCGGATACCTTTGAGATGCTCGATACCTTTAATGGCCTTGAAACGACCCATGGGAAGAGACTCAACCCGAAAGGCGCGAGCCACGGCACGATAAAGAGTATCTTCGACCAACGTACTCTTGCCCGATCCTGAGACCCCGGTCACACAAATCAGCATGCCCAGGGGAATGCGAACGAACAGGTCTTTCAGATTGTGCTCAGTTGCACCGGCAATCACCAACATCTTCCCGCTTCCGGATCGTCGCGATTTGGGTTGGAGGATCTGCTCTTCGTCGCGCAAATATCTGGCGGTGGCCGCACGGCGGTCTTGGATGAATTCCCGTGTGGACGCGGCACAGACAACCTCGCCACCTTTTTCGCCGGACTGAGGGCCGAGTTCATCGAGATAGTCGGCCGATTCGATCATGCGCCGGTCATGTTCAACGACGACGACTGTGTTGCCGGCGTCGGCCAACTCATGGAGGATGTCGGCTAACAAGTCGGTGTCCCGAGCGTGAAGCCCAATGGTTGGTTCGTCGAGGACATACAAAGTCCCCACGAGCCGAGATCCCAGTTGGTTGGCGAGCGCAACCCTCTGGGCTTCTCCTCCGGAAAGCGTCTTGGTCTGTCGGCTGAGCGTCAGGTACCCCAGGCCGACGCGGCTGAGAAATCCCAGTTTTGCCTTGAGTTGTCGGAGAATATCAGTCGCGATCTGCTGCTCGGATTGGCGAAGCGGCAGGGAGTGCACCCATCCTAAAAGACTTTCGACGGTTCGCTCCGTCGTTTCATGGATATCGTTGCCGGCGATTTTGACGTACAAGGTTTCCGGTTTGAGACGGCTGCCATGACAACTTGGGCAATCGAAAGGTGTGCGATAGCGGCTGAGGAAGACACGGACATGGAGTTTGTAGCGCTTGCCTTCCAGATACTCGAAGAAGTCATTGATGCCGTCGAATGATTTGTCACCACCCCAGAGAAATCGTTGCGTCTCCTCGGGAAGAGATTTGAACGGGGCGGTGATGTCAACTCCGCGCCGTTTCATCGTCAGCAACATCTTCTTTTGCCACCAGTCAGCACTGGGTTTGCTCCAGGGCTCGACGGCTCCTTGAGCAAGCGACTTTGTGTGGTCAGGAATGACCAACTCCGGGTCATACCGCAGGACATTCCCGAATCCTTTGCACTCTGGACAGGCCCCAAGCGGATGATTGAACGAAAAGAGAATCGGCCGCAGAGGGTCGAAGGTGCGTCCACAATGTTGACAGTAGAATCGCGTGCTGTACGATTGCCGTCCGTGACCGATAATGTCGACGGAGCAGCGGCCCTCTCCTTCTCCAAACGCCATTTCGACTGCTTCGACGAGACGAGCGCGAGTATCCTCCCTGATGATCAGACGGTCGAGGATAACGTAGAGTGAGGAAGACCCATGAAGTTGAAGCTGATCCGTCTCATGCAGGTCAAGGATCTCATCCTGAATTTTCAATCTGGTAAACCCGCGCGTCAGGAGCGACTGAATGAACACGCCCTCTTCCTTGGGAGAGGGCGCGGCAATGGGGAACAGCACCATAGCTCGGCCTTCGGGCCATCGGGTCAGCAGGTCGTCCGCCACGGTATCGGGTTGAAAGGCGCGAGCCTCCTGACGACAGTCCGGGCAGGTGGGTCTGCCGATCTTGGCGAAGAGGAGGCGGAGAAGATCGGCGATTTCGGTGGCCGTGCCCACCGTGGAGCGGGATGTCCGCACCTGATTCTTCTGCTCAATCGCAATGGCCGGACGGATGTTGAGGAGGCGATCCACATCGGGGCGCGCGACTTTGTCGAGAAACATTCTGGCGTAGGTTGAGAGCGACTCGACATACCGCCACTGGCCCTCGGCGAAGATCGTATCGAAGGCCAGCGAGGATTTTCCGGATCCCGACACGCCGGTAATGGCCGTGACCTGGTTATGGGGAATGCGGAGCGAGACGTTTTTGAGATTGTTCTGCCTGGCGCCTTCAATGATGAGGTCTGCGGACTGATTCTGGTGATGAGAGGTTTGTTTCATCGCTCGGTCCTAGAAGGATAAACACATGATGCTAACAGCCTGATCCTGTCGCTTCAATGGGATTGAGGAAAGGCTTGTTGATCGATTCATTGAGTGAGAGGATGGAGGCACTCAACCGGGAGGGCACATGATTCTATCGACGACCAACAGTATCGAGGGCAAAAAGGCGGTGAAGTACCTTGGCTTGGTGTCCGGAGACGCGATCCTTGGCGCGAATATTTTCCGAGACTTCTTCGCGTCGATTCGCGATATCGTCGGTGGCCGTTCGGCGGCCTATGAAGCGGAACTCCGCAAGGCGAAAGATATCGCTCTCGCAGAAATGCGCGAGCAGGCGAAGAATCTGGGGGCCAATGCGATCGTCGGCATTGACATCGATTATGAAACGATCGGTGCTAATGCCAGCATGTTGATGGTTAGCGCCAGCGGCACAGCGGTCGTGCTGGAGTAGCAGACCTCTGTGGGCGTGGCAAATCTATTCCAGCACGAGCTCCACTCTCCCCTATACATCCCGCACTCTGAACAAATGTACCCTTTGGCAAGTCTAGATAATTGCGAAGCGCTGTCGTGTAACCTATCGCAACACCATCTTCACGAGTCCGATACATCCCATATAGAGGACGAGCGATCCGGCCATTGCCGGCCAGAAGCCGAGGCGAGGGATCCCCGTGATCATGGCGACGACATAGACCGTCCACGGCGGGACGAACCACAACAAATTCTTGGCGTAGTCGACCGTTGTCGCACCGCCGCCGTTGGCATACAGCAGGATAAATGTCACACCGGTAATGGCAGGAAAGGTGCTGACCATGGCGGCAAGAAACGATTTGCCCTGCGACCCAAGATATGTGGAAAAGCTGACAATGGAACCGCCCAGTAGAAAGTAGACCGCATACTTCACAAGATCACTCACGAGAACTCCCCCTTATGACGATCCATGAAACGCCTCCATAGCTTCCTTTACCAGAGTCTCTCCCCGGCCGGTATAGCGTGGTGAAAAGTGAAAGACCACGAGGTTGCGGACGTGAGCCTTGCGCGCCATGAGGCCCGCTTGTCTCGCCGTCAGATGATACCGGTCGCGAGCTTTTTCCGCATCACAGTCCAGATACGGAGACTCGCAATACAAGATGTCGGCACCTTGGGCAAGCGCAACGATCTTGGCTTCGTTCTCCTCGTCATAACGCGCGTCGACCACGTAGGCAATCTTTTGCCCTCGGGAGATCGTGAGAAACTGTGCCTTCAGCTCGCCGAGGACGAATGCGTGTTCTTCCCGACGATGTTCGTCATACACCGTGACGGTGAACCGGAAGTCGTCCGGTCGTCCTTCCCAAATATGTTGTTTGACGTCTTTCAGCCAGGCCCCGACCGGCAGGCCGGCCTCGTGTAGTTTGTGTTTGTTGACATTGATGTGGAACCGCTCCTCAAGCGCGTAGGCGAATGAAGGGATGCGATGATTCAAGGCTATGGCCTTTATGGTGAACATTGGGTCTTCCAGTACCGTGAACGGCCGACCTTCAGCCTGTGGAACTGGGTGGCGGACTCGTTCCGGTCGTTCGAACCCGTTGGTTGCCCGGAAGGAAACCTGCCGGATCTCGCGCTCGTGAAACTCCTGAACGTCAATCGTAAGCGGATAGCCATCCACGAGATTCCACGTATAGCCTCGCAGCTTGCCCTGCACGTTCTTGATTAATCCCGGCGGACCAAACAATCTGAGCGTCTTGCCTCGCCCCAGCGCCACGCGAAGGACGGCATCGAATCCGATGAAGTGGTCCATGTGTGTATGCGAGACGAAAATCTCTCCTGCCCTGAGCAATCTGGTCGGCCCTAGCCCATCGTTATGTCCGAGATCAAAGAGCAACGCCCGCTTCGACCAGCGAACTTCTACATAGATGCCGGGGTCGCCAAAGACATCGTTCACCAGATAACTGGAGAAGGAGGGGTTCATCGTGATTGAGACACTACCGCATCGGCCTGGTGACGGCACCTAACAATGAATCACCGATGCCACATTGACTCAGTGTCACCCGATCACCGCCCTGACCGCGCTGTACATGATGATGACTTCAATCGCATGCGCCACGATGGTCATCCAGAGATTGCGCGTTCCGAGCCAGATGCTTCCCCAAATGAATCCGTCCCAGAGCGCGATCCAATGGAGATGTCGAAAAGTATTGACCAAGAATGGGTCAAATGCAAACGTGAGTGTGCTGGTTATGAGAGCAAGAGGCGCGATACGCCGGCTCGAGTCGGTTGTCCACCAGGATGATTCGAGTTCTGCAAGGCGCCCTAAGAGGAATCCGCGAAAGTTCAGCTCCACGAACAGCGCGATGCCGCAGATCAGCCACGGCACCATGAGGAGGATGGGAAGCCGACCGTGAGGTGTCTGCTTCAAGAACATGATGTCGTAACCAAAAAAGGGATAGACGGCCAGAATTACGAACGTATTCAGACTGCCGAGCAACAATCCCGTTAAGGCTCCCCACTGGAACCCGCTCCGTACCTTTTCCTTTTCCAACCCGAGTTGCCTCAGGGGCTGTGAAGCATAGACGGTCCAGAGACCGAGCCCCGCGTAGGCGAGGAGCTGCGGCATGAATTGGGCGAGGAGTTCTTCTCTGAACGACTCAGGCAGACTGTAGTATCCGAACGTCGTGCCGATGGGGAGCAGCGACAAGGCTGCTCCCATAGTGGAAGCAAAACTGTGAGCCGGCCGACCTAGCCCGGACGTCATAAAACGGCTACGACAATTCGAGATGATAGCGATCCAACGTGGTGGCTTTCTGTCGCGCAAGATTGGACAGCGACTTGTTGTAGTCGACGACAGCCCGCAACTCATTGCCCTGGGCGGTGGCCAGATCTCGTTGGAAATCGAGGACGAAGCGGGTGGTGCTGAGTCCGACTTTCAAGCGTTCCTGTTCGGCTTGCAGCTGTTTTTCTGCCATGATACGCGCCGATCGGGTGGTTTCGATGCGCTTAAAGTCGGTCTGGACCCGGCGCACCGCTTCGCGGACCCCGACGATGATTTGCTGGCGGATGCTGGTCAGCGCGAGCTCGGCATTCTTGGCCTCCAGCTGCCGTTTGTTGTAGGTGCTGATGGCCGCTCGGTTGCCGAGCGGGTAACTGAGGACCAACCCCGCTCCATAGTTATAGAAGTCACCGCTGAAGTTTCTCGTAAAGGAGTCGTTGTAATCACTGCCGAGGCCGGCCAGTCCGACCGTGCCTTGAAATGACAGCGTTGGGAGCAACTGGTTGCGCGCGAATTGCTTATTGAGTTCGCCTGACTCGACGTTTTTTTTGGCCTGTGTGATTTCAGGACGCTGCTCGATCGCGGTATCGATGGCTTCCTGAAGGCTGAGGGGTTCGAGCATTGTGAGGGGGGGATCGGCGGGGGTGAGCCGGACGTCTACCCGCAAGTCCTCCTCGCCGGGATTCAAGAGCCGCCGTAGTTGATCTTCCTGGTCGCGAATGGCTTTCTCCGCCACCAAGATCTGCTCCACTCTCGACGCGACCGCGGCTTCTGCTTGCAGCACATCGACGATGGACATGACGCCGGCCTTGGCCTTGGCGCGGTTCGTCGCCAAGAGCTCTTCGGCGGCCTTTAAAGCCGCTTGCGCAACCTTCAGGTTCTCGTTCGCAAACACGAGTTCCCAGTAGGTCTGTTCTACTGTGGTAATGACGGTCATGACCTGGTCTCGAAAGACATGTTGTTCGACCACGGCGTTGTTTTGAGCGACCTTGATGAAGGTCTTGTTAATCCCGATACCGGCGTTTCTGAGCAACGGTTGAGTGAAGGTGAATGCGAGGCCGCCTGTCCAAGACGGATTGAACAGGAATCCTCTGGCAACGTTTGCGTTGACGCTGCTTCGCGACGGAGCATAGTTCACGTCGAAGTTACCGCCTGTAATCAGGTTCGTTTGTGCATCGACCGTCAGGGACGTGTTGCGTTGATCGAAGGTTGTGATCTGATTGAGGCTGCCACCGGTTCCACCGAACACGGGTCGATTGAGCGGGTTGACGATTCGGCTGTACTGGCCGTTGATACTCAGGTTGGGGTCGAACTTGGATTGTTCGACGATAATGTCGGCCAACCGACTTTCGCGATTTTGGCGGCTGATACTGATATCGAGATTACTCTGCAGGGCATGCACGGCTGCGTCGGCCAGCGAGACGACCTCCCGTCGTTCCGCGGGAATCGGTTGAGTCACATCCAAGCTCCAGCCGGCAGGTGGAGATGCGACGCCTCCCAAGCCGACGATCATCATGATCGTGAAACGATAGAAACGGGTAGAGGATCTGCTATTCATACGGGCCTCCTTGATCAGGGATCAGAACGAGAGCATACTATATATAATTAGTCTCAGGCGGTCCTGTCATGAATATTAGCGTTGCTCCTCCTCAAATTGAAAAGTCAGCTATTCGTGTGCGACGGGTCCGTGTCCTAATTGGTTTCTTGTGCGTGCTCGCGGGAAGTATTCTCTACACCGATCTATCTGCGTTGGCGCAAAGCGCGTCGGGCGCGTCGAGCGTGCGGTCGCTAGCCGGTGGGGTTGCTCCGCTGTTCAACTTTGGGGGGGACAGTCTCTATATCGACAACCAGGGAACGCAAGGGTTCATTTATACACCGGGGTCAAACTTTCAAACCTATAATTTTCGTAACCCCTCAACCGGGCAGGCTTGGAGTGGGGCCATTATGACCTTCGGTCCGCAACTGTCCATCGGGCTCATCCAGGGTGCGAATCAGGTAGGGAGTGCAACAGTGCTGCCTCCGCCACCGCGCCAAGCTGCTCCATTGCCGCCGATTGAGTTCCCGCTGATCGACGAGATTCCTTAGCCAGCGCTGGAAGCAGCTCTCCAGTTTCGTTCTCACTCGGAGGGTGGACCGTCCGCGTGTTTCGTGCCGTGCCTGCCCGAGAATCAGGGAATGCGGGACCCGGTCGTAAGACTTTACGGTTCATAGGCAAGGCGCCAGGCCACTGCCAACACATACCGAGAAACGGTGCTTAAAATTTCTGGATCGATAGTGTCGGCGGTATCCGTCGGCTGATGAAAATGCGGATGCACGCCGCCGCTAACCACGGTGACCGTCGGCACGCCGGCTTCCTTGAACGGGACTTCATCCCCGCCCGGGAACAATCCTTACACGCCCACTTTCCCCTGAACTCACGCCGCCTTCCCTGTTTCCAGGAGGACATCCTTTTCTAATCCCGTCATGCCTATGGTGAGCCGTCCGTTTCCCACTCCGGCATGGTCGATATTGATCATGGCCTTTGTCGCGTTGAGCGGGACAATTGCTCGCGAGGTATAAAGGCGTGAGCCGAGGAGGTCACGTTCTTCGCCGCTAAACGAGATAAAGAGGATCGTTCGTGATGGACGCAACCCAGCCTTTGCCAGTGCCCGAGCTACCTCCAAGATCACGGCTGTTCCGGAGGCATTGTCATCGGCTCCCGGGAAGAGTATGCCGCCTGCGAGACCGAAGTGATCACGATGCGCCCCGATGATCACGGCGTCCGTTCCCGTTCCAGGGATCATCCCTAGTACATTGATTACGGCCCCTTCCGTCGTCGTCGTCTTCCACTGAAGCGAGGCGAATTTGTCGGTCCGTAAGGCTTGCGATGCAGGCGTGTGGTTCAGTTGCTCTTGAACGGCACGCAGACGATCGGGCACCGCCTCCTTCGAATCGGCGAGAATATCTTGGGCCAAGGCCGTGCTGATCCATGCACCTGGAATAGCCTGGTCAAAAGGCAACTGTCCGTAGAAAGCGCTGGGTTTACCCGTGACGCCTCTCCGAACCTCATAGGGGTGGAGGATCGGTCCGGTTGCCATGAGATAGCCTATTGCGCCGTGATCCCGTGCGAATCGAACTTTGTCGGCATGGCTGACGGGACGTTGGTAATGATCCGGCTTGCCTCGCAAAAACAATACGATGCAATTGTTTACCTCGACACCTGTATAGTCGTCGATGCCTTGAGCAGGATCGACGATGCCGTATCCGACGAAGACGATCTGGGCTTGGAGGTCGGCGGATGGAGAGTCAAAGATAGGGAAGTAATCGGTGCTGGCTTGTCTTGCGGATAAACCGCTTGTGGTGCCGATCTTCAGTATCGGCTCCAGTGAAATACTGATGGTGGGTACGAGGGTCTCCATCGTCCCCGATGAGGTGCCATCCTTTCCATTCGGAAAAGAGGATGTCGGTGAGCCGTTGCGAATGTTCGGCAGCCGCAATCCAGCTGACAAAAACTCTTGCGCCACCCACCGAGCCGATTCGAGATCATCTTTCGTGCCGCTCTGCCGTCCATTGAACGAAGGGCCACTGAGCGTTCGAATGTCAGCCATCATTCGTTCCACCGAGAGTGAAGTGGTGGCTGCCTGAAAGGCTATCTCGGGAGATTGAGCCAGGTTTGGCTTGGGTGAGGTACACAGCAAGACGGCAGCGGAGACCAGAATGCGGTGGACCCAAGAAGGAGGGGGGGGACAGATTCGATTCATCGTGATTCCATGGTCATGACATGCCGGCAA
>CAZNBG010000067.1:0-2555 GCA_964570915.1 uncultured Nitrospira sp.
CGCCGCTGAAACACATCCGGCACCGCAATACTGGCGCCTATAGCAGACGTGAGCTCTACGACGAGCGAAGATGTCGTATCTCCGCCAATGTTGTTTCTAACTCACTCGGTGAGTTGAGGAGACTCGGCGCCAGCCGAGCATACTGCGTTGCGTACGGCGTCACACTGCCGACAATCCTACGCTGCCGCAGCTTTTCCACGATCTGGCGAGGAGTCATTCCCGCGACTTCGAAACAGACAATGCCGGCCGAAAGATCCTGTGAGAGCGGTGTGTGGAGAGTGATGTGAGGCATGACCGCCAAGCCCTGCTTCAGCTGTTGATTCAGTTCATAGATACGCTGAGTCACTTTGGATTTCCCGATGGCTTGATGAAACACAAAGGCCTCGTCCAGGGCCCAGCGGTGTTCGAACGAGTGGAACCCGCCCGGAGTCATGTGAATAGATTGAGGAAGGCCCTTCGATGAGGCATTCTTCATCCACAGATCGAAAACCTGCGTATTGAACGTTGGAATGGTGGCCTGGGCAATCGGCCAGGCCTGTGGGTGGCCCCAGACGAGCCCGGTCCCGCGCGGGCCGAACATCCATTTATGAGTCCCGGCAATCAGAAAGTCACACCCGAGCTCGGTGAGGCGGAAGTCCTCGACCCCCAGGGCATGGACTCCGTCTACGCAAAAGATGATCTGATCCCGCTCACCTCTTGATCGATTGATGGATTGGATAGCATGAGCCATCTCATGGATCGGCAGCTTGAGTCCCGTGCTGGAATGAACCCAGGTGACGGCCACGATGCGTGTAGCGGGGGTGATGCCGTTTCGCAGGGAATCGACGATCTCGCCAGGAGATACGGTCTTGAGTGAACGATAGAGGGTGATCTGACGCACGACGGCGCCCGTGCGTTCGGCACGAAGACGCAGCGCAGTTTCTGTCGAATAGTGATCGTGGGTTGTCGTCAAGATTTCCTGTCCTTTACGAAGCGCAAGCCCGCTGTAAAGCAGGCCCAGCCCCATCGTCGTGCTGTCGGTCAGCGCGATATCGATGGGTTCCACACCCAGATAATCGGCTGCAGCCCGAAGGACTCTCGCTTCTTGCTTCTTCTCATGCTTGTACCAGTAGCCAATGGGATCGGCATCCAAGCCGGCTCGATGCCGTTCAATCGCCTCGCGCACCGGCCTGGGATGAGACGCCAGAAAGAACGCCGCCAAATGGATGAGCTTGGGAGACACGCGAAACTGTGTCCGCAGCTCATCCCAGCTCGAAAACTTGTTCTGCAGTGGTCGTTGATCGGCCAAGGCGCGATCGTACGCACCTGCCAGCACCGCCGCGCCCAGGGCCAACCCCGTCCGTACTAGAAAATCTCGACGTCCGATGTCGCTCATACAAACCTCCAGGTCAGAGCTGACAGCCGTACTCTACTGCTCGTTCAGAAAATCTGGCAAGGAGCGCGGCCGTGATCATTCCAGAGCACTGGGGAGCGCAACGTAAGGAAGACGCCTGCTAAGACTGGTAGGTTTCCATCGGCGGACAACTACAAACAAGGTGGCGGTCGCCGTATGCCTCGTCGATACGGCTCACGCTTGGCCAGAGCTTGCTGTGTTTCAGCCACGAAGCGGGAAACGCCGCCTGTTCGCGGCTATACGGACGATTCCATTCTGTGGCCGTCACGATCGTCGCGGTGTGCGGTGCGTTCTTCAGCAGATTGTTCGTGCGCGGTTGCCGTCCGTCAACGATCTCTTGAATTTCGGCACGAATCAGGATGAGCGCCTCGCAGAGCCGATCGAGCTCGCTCTTGGCTTCGCTCTCCGTCGGTTCGATCATGAGCGTGCCGGCCACAGGGAACGACACGGTCGGCGCGTGGAACCCATAGTCCATCAGGCGCTTCGCCACATCCATCGCTTCGACGCCGGCGCGTTCCTTAAATTCGCGCAAGTCCAGGATGAACTCATGCGCGACCAGTCCGGAGTCTCCCTTGTACAGAATGGAGTAATGCTTTTCCAGCCGCTTGGCCATATAGTTGGCGTTCAGGATGGCCACCTGTGTGGCTTTGGTCAATCCGTCACGGCCCATCAACGCACTGTAGACCCAGGAAATCGGAAGAATACTCGGACTGCCGAACGGGGCTGCCGACACCGGACCGATGGCTTGCGGCCCACCGATCTTGACCACGGTGTGTCCCGGTAGAAACGGCATAAGATGACGCGCCACTCCGATCGGCCCCACGCCGGGGCCTCCGCCTCCGGAGGGGATACAAAACGTCTTAGGGAATTTGGGGTGGCAAGCGTCGGCCCCCATGTCGCCCAGCATCAGCGCACAGTACGGCGCCGCAAGCATATGCCCCACCTCGACCACGCGGATCCCTGCCAGCGGCGCACTCATGAGAGGCTCCGGCTCAGCGTGCTGACAACACGGTCCAGGGGCATATCGGCCGTGAACACCGCAGCCACGCCCAGTTCGTGCAGGACGGGATGATCTTCAGCGGGAATCGTGCCGCCAACGAACACCGTAACGTCGCTCGCCGCGAAGTCCCTCCACTGTGCAATGACCTGCGCCACCAGTTCC
>CAZNBG010000067.1:2565-10713 GCA_964570915.1 uncultured Nitrospira sp.
GTCCGCCATGCGTATGAACGATTTGGCAAATGCGCCGCACGCTCGCCTCAAATACTCCATGGGTGGAAGGATACGTGAGCATCACGGCTGACAACCGGTCTCGATAGTGAGCGGCCTTGGCTTCCAGATCGGCGACGTCCACGTTTCCATACCGATCGCAAGCCACGACGACAACGGTCATGCCAACCATGGCCGCACTGGCGGGATTTGTACCGTGAGCCGAAACGGGGATCAAGCACACGTCTCGGTGTGTTTCTCCCCTTGACCGGTGGTAGGCCCGAATCACCATCAGGCCTGAATATTCACCCTGGGAACCTGCATTTGGTTGGAGGGAGAATGCCGCAAATCCTGCGATCTCGGCCAGCCACGCTTCGAGTTGCTGGAACAGGGTCCGGTAGCCAAGAGTTTGTTCAACTGGGGCGAACGGGTGCAGGCGAGCAAACTCCGGCCAGGTAACCGGCAGCATTTCAGCAGTGGCATTCAACTTCATCGTGCAGGACCCCAACGGAATCATCGAGTGGACGAGCGACAGGTCTTTGGCTTGCAGCCGGTACAGATAGCGCAGCATCTCGTGCTCGGAGTGATATCGATGAAAGACCTCGTGGGTCAGATATTTACTGGTCCTCGCCAATGGGGCGGGATAGTTCAGATCGATGGTGGCGGCGAGGTCGGAAAGACGGAACGGTAACTGATCGTGGCCGACGAAGATCTGGAGGAGACGGTGCACTTCCTCCTCGGAGCTGACTTCGTCGAGCGAGACGCCGATCGAGCTGTCCTCATAGTGCCGGAAATTGATCCCGCGCGCATTTGCCCTCATCGCAATCTGATTCGCCTGGGCTTGGGACACCGGCACCCGAACCGTATCGAAGAAGACTTTCGTCGAGACCTCGAACCCGAGCCGGCGCAGCCCTTCAGCGAACAGCAGCGTGAGGCCGCGTACACGCTCGGCAATCCGCCGCAGCCCGTCAGGCCCATGGTACACCGCGAACATCGCAGCCATCACGGCCAACAGGACTTGAGCCGTACAGATGTTGCTCGTCGCCTTCTCCCGTCGAATGTGTTGCTCCCGTGTTTGAAGCGAAAGTCTGATGGCTGGTTTGCCGGTCACATCTTTTGAAACGCCCACGAGTCGACCAGGTACTTGCCGTTTGTACTCCTCCCTGGTAGCCAGAAATGCGGCATGAGGGCCGCCGAAGCCGATCGGCACACCGAACCGTTGTGTCGAACCGACGACGATATCAGCGCCGAATTCTCCTGGTGGGCGGAGCAACGTCAAGGCGAGAAGATCGGTGGCCACCACCACCAGCACGCCGGCCTTATGCGCCTGCGTGACCAATGCGCTGAAATCACCCACATACCCGTCCGTATCCGGGTACTGCAGCAGAATGCCGCACAGCTGAGGACGCGAACAATCAATGGAGGATGGAATGCCGGTCTGAAGGGCGAGGCCTAGAGGTGCAGCTCTGGTCTGCAACACCGCCAAGGTCTGGGGATGGCAGTCCCGTGAAACGAAAAACTCCTGTCGCTCCTGACCGGCGCTACGAGCGATCGTGTAGCACATCGCCATCGCTTCTGCTGCCGCAGTTGCTTCGTCCAGTAGCGAGGCATTGGCTAGCGGCAGGCCGGTCAAGTCTCCAACCATGGTCTGAAAGTTAACGAGCGCCTCCAAGCGGCCTTGCGAGATTTCGGCTTGGTACGGAGTGTATTGCGTATACCATGCCGGATTTTCTAGAATATTTCGTTGAATGACGCCCGGGGTTACGCAGTCGTAGTACCCCATGCCGATAAGCGATCGATAGACCTTGTTCTGTGAGGCGATGCCGGTCAGTCGGGTTAGGACGGCCTGCTCGCCGTCGCCGGGTGGAATATCGAGAGGTTGCCGAAGGCGGATGTCATAGGGGATGACCGTATCGGCCAAGGTATCGAGTGAATGGAGGCCTAATGTGGCCAGCATTTCTTGGATATCCGCTGGTGTTGGACCTATGTGTCGATGGAGAAAATCGTCGGTCGGTTGGAGCCAATTCTGATTGGTCATCGAGTCATCTGTCCTCTGAGTGGGGTCCACGAGATCGATATCAATGGCTGTCGCGTTGACCGCACAGCCTATCACGACATCCGTTCTTTTCCAAGAGACCGAACGCCTGCTTTGGTTAGGAGGTTCGGTGATTGTTACATAAAATGGTAGCATGACGAGGAGAATCTGCCCGAAGGAAGCGCTGTGAAAGGCCAGGGTTCTCCGGGAGCGAATCGTCCTGCATAGGCTCTCACTTTCGTTGCTTTTCAAAAAATTCACGCTATTGTTGACTCATGCCTCGAGTCTGGAGAGCTGACCTATGACAGGCATGAATCGGGGCTCCGACGGAAGGACAGCGAAGGAACATCAGCCGCGCTCCTCGACGCGAAAGATTGTCATCATAGCCTTTGCTCTTGGCGCCGCGGTCGTCGTCGGATACCTGGTCTTCAAGAACCATGATCTGGCAACCGGTTTCTTGGCCCCTCATATTCCGACTACTCAGCCGAGCGTGGTTCTCGCAGAGCCACAGTCGAGACCTGTCGCATCCGATGTACGTCTAACTCGTGAAGGGATCGACGTTCTTCTCACTGCCCTGGACGAAGCGATTCGCCGAAAGGACGTCGACGGCGTCGTGCGGCACATGACTCCCGATGCCACCATTACCATTCATATGAAACAAGGCCCGCAACAGCAGATGGCCATGCTGACGCGGGATGAATATCGGAAGACGTTGGCCATGGCGTTCGCCTTTCCCAGCGCCAACGACTTCACCCGTACGAGTACTTCCGTCTCGTTGGCTTCGGATGAACGCAGCGCGAAAGTTTCCTTCAAGTCGACGGAGACACTGCGACAAGCCAATCGAGAATTCAAGACAGAAGGAGAGGAAACGCTCGTCTTCAACATTCGCGACGGCAGACCCATGATTACCTCTCTGGAACAGACCTTCCCCGGCGATTCCACCTAGTCGGTAAATCAGCCTTCTCGTAAGCGCCTTCACGTGCAGCGCTCTCGTTCTCGTCGAGATTCACGATCTCTGGTTTGGTATAATCATCGCGCTGATCAACCTTTGTTGGAGTGTCTATGCGGGTGCTTGTGATAGAAGATGAAACCAAAGTCGGTTGTTTTATTAAGCGAGCGCTTGAAGAAGAAAGTTATGCCGTCGACCTCTGCGAGGACGGAGCCAAGGGTTTGGAGATGGCGTTGTCGACCAATTATGATCTTCTTGTCGTTGACGTCATGTTGCCGTCCATGTCCGGTTTGGATGTGTTGAAGAATCTCCGCCGAGAACGCATTCAAACTCCGGTGTTGATCCTCTCGGCTCAATCGCAAATCGATCAGAGAGTCAAGGGACTGGATGCCGGCGCCGACGATTACCTGACCAAACCGTTCGCCATCGATGAGCTGCTGGCGCGCGTGCGTGCGTTGTTGCGCCGTGGCGCGACGGAAAGCCCTGGGATCCTTCAAGTCGATGACTTGATGCTCAACCCGGCGACGCGTGACGTGACCCGGGGCGGACAACGGATCGACCTGACTCTGAAAGAGTATGCCTTGCTGGAATATCTGATGCGCCATACGGGACGCGTGCTCACACGGCCCATGATCTCTGAACACGTGTGGAATCAAGACTTCGATACCTTCACGAATGTCATCGACGTCTATGTGAACTATCTCCGGAATAAAATCGACCGCGGCCGATCCAAGAAGCTGATCCATACCATCCGTGGGAGCGGCTATATGCTGAAGGCCGACTAGCGCGATGTCGAGGCAAGCGGCAGCCCGCGTACGCGAGGGCTTCAGCTTTACCGCACCGAGGGCAAGGTTTTGCCGCGATATCGTGCCGTCATCACCGACCGGGAGTTGACCCATGCCGCTACGTGTCCGGCTGACCCTCTGGTACGGGAGTGCCCTCGCCCTCGTGTTGATCATTTTCTCCGTCATTCTTTACGCGGTGACGGCGCAACATCTTCGCGATGCCGTCGATGAATCTCTTGAAGAAACGGCCGCCACGGCTGTGCGTTCGCTGGAGGAGCGGGGATTTCTCCCTCTGGTCAACGAAGAGGAATTGCTGTCCCAATTTCCCGAGCTGGCGCGAATCGACAAGTTCTTTCAGATATTCAGCCCTTCCGGCACGATCACGATCCGCTCGCCGAATATTAAACAGCACGAAGTTCCGCTCAGCCGGATCGCCCTCGAGACCGCATTCGCCGGACAGAGCACGTTTGAGTCGGCCAAGTATCCCCGTGAGCCCCCGTTGCGGCTGATCTCCGTACCGATCATGTTTCGTGGCAATCTGCTGTATATCGTGCAGGTCGGCACATCGATGGAGTCGGTGGGCGAAACCCTCCGTGGCTTCCTCGTTCTGCTCGTTGTGGCAATTCCAATCGCACTGGCAGTTTCTCTCGCAGGGGGGTGGTTCTTGGCCGGTCGGGCATTACGTCCGGTCGATAAAATCACCCTTGCCGCTCAACGCATTGCCGCGGGAGATCTCAGTCAGCGCCTGAGCATGCCGGCAGCGCATGACGAGATCGGTCGCCTGGCAGCCATATTCAACAACATGATTGGACGGCTGGATACCTCGTTTCGCCAAATCCGTCAATTCACCAGCGACGCGTCACATGAGCTGCGGACGCCCTTGACGGTGATGAAAGGGGAAACGGATTTGGTTTTGCGGCGCCCGCGCCCGCTCGAAGATTACAAATCGGTGCTTGAGAGCAATCTGGAAGAGATCGATCGGATGACCCGAATCGTCGACGAACTCTTGTTTCTTTCCCGTGCCGACATGGGCGAGGTCAAAATGGAATCATTGCCCGTCGCGCTGGAGTCCCTGGTCGAAGACATTCATCGTCAGGCCAGGTTGCTCGGACAGGATCGAAATGTTGAGGTCGTGCTCGGAACAGTCATGCCGGTGGTCGTACAAGGCGATGACTTGCGGCTTCGTGAATTACTGCTGAATCTCGTCGAGAATGCGATGAAGTATTCGCATCCTGGCGGCAAAGTGGAGATTTCGCTGCTGAACGACGGACGGGAGGCTCGACTCTCGATCACCGACCATGGCATCGGCATAGACTCTGCCGACCATAAGCGGATTTTTCAACGTTTCTTCCGCACCGACGTGGCCCGCGCTCATACGAAAAAGGGAACAGGTCTGGGACTTGCCATCTGCGCCTGGATCGCGGATTTGCACAAAGGCCGGGTCGAAGTCAAAAGCAATCTTGGCCAGGGATCGACGTTCACCGTCGTGCTCCCCCTCACGCGCCCTTCGACTTAAAGAACTTTAATACGTGCTTAATCTCGCTCTCATCACCGGTTGTTAACTTCCTTCCTATAGGGCCAGAAGGTGGCCCGTACAGAAAGATGAGGAAAGGCGGAATTCCAATCCATCAGCCTTGAGGGAGGACATCGTATGCCATCACATTGTTATCGGACGATCGGTTCTATGATCGGAATCGGTTTCCTAAGTGGCATCCTCGTTTGGGGGAGTCACTCATTCACCGCATCCCACGCATCGGAGACGTTGCCTCCAGCCGCCGTCCCGGTCGCCGTTCACGCGCCGGGGAATGGCTTTACGGAAGTCGCCAAACAGGTGACTCCTGCAGTCGTCAACATTACGACGGTCATGACGGAGAAAGTCTCGGGTGGGCTTCCTCTCCCTGACCAACTGCGCGATCGAATGGAAGAGTTCTTCGGAAAGCCGCTCGACCCAAGACATCGAGGGCCACAGAACCCCGTGGAGCCTCGAGGACCTCGAAGAGGTCAGGGATCAGGCGTCATCGTGTCCACGGATGGGTATGTGTTGACCAACAATCATGTGATTGCCAACGCTCACGAAGTCAGCGTGACCCTTCCTGACAAGCGTGAATTCAAGGGAAAGATCGTCGGGGCTGATCCGAAGAGCGATCTCGCGGTCGTCAAGATCAACGCCGGCAATCTTCCCACCGTAGGATGGGGCGATGCTTCCAAACTACAAGTCGGTGAGTATGTCCTGGCGGTCGGTAATCCGTTCGGGTTGAATTCGACCGTGACGCTCGGGATCGTGAGCGCCGTCGGACGCGGTCACATGGGGATCACCCAGTATGAAGATTTCATTCAGACGGACGCCGCGATCAACCCGGGCAACTCAGGCGGTGCGTTGGTGAACACCAATGGTGAACTGGTCGGCATTAATACGGCGATCTTTTCACAGACCGGCGGCTATCAAGGCGTAGGGTTTGCCGTGTCCACGACGATGGCGAAGCCGATTTATGAAAGTCTGGTCAAGACGGGCAAGGTTGTCCGAGGCTATCTCGGCATCGGCCTTCAGGATTTGAATCACGACCTGGCAACGTCCTTCAGCCTTAAGGATTCTAAAGGCGCGTTAATCAGTGACGTGAAGGAGGGCAGTCCGGCTGAACAGGCCGGCCTCAAGCAGGGCGACGTCATCATCGAATACCAGGGCACTCCCGTGGAGGATGGCGTCGTGTTGCAGCGACTGGTGACCAGGACCGCCGTTGGCACCAAAGTCCCGCTGAAAGTGATCCGCGACGGTCGTGAACGTGAGCTGATGGTCAAAGTCGGTGATCCACCGGATGAAGCCAAGATCACTAAGGTGGAGAAGGCCGACACTGACTATGCCTTGTCCGGCCTCGCTGTCCAAGACATCGATCAGGATATCGCGAGGGAGCTTGGTCTCAATGGGCAGCGGGGTGCCGTGGTGACCAGGGTTGAGCCGGGGAGCGGGGCCGAAAAGGCCGGCCTCATCCCAGGCGATCTGATTCGAGAGATCAATCGGCAACCGATCAAGTCGGTGAAGGATTTTGAGAAGGTGTCATCAGATGTGAAGAAGGGGGGAACCGTCTTGATCCTGATCAATCGGCAGGGGAACTCGTTGTTCCTATCCGCCAGGATCTAACGCATGAGACCAGACTGATCGCACAAGGGAGCTGGATGGAACCGGCTTCCTTGTGCGTCCCTATTTTTACCGGTCGATGGCCTAGTCGAACACGACGGTTTTTCTTCCATAGACTAACACCCGTCGTTCAATGTGCCGCCGAACGGCGCGCGCCAACACGATTTCTTCCAAATCGCGTCCTTTCCGCACGAGATCGTCCACCGTATCCCGGTGGCCCACGCGAATCACATCTTGCTCGATGATCGGCCCTTCATCCAGGTCCTGAGTCGCATAGTGTGCGGTCGCTCCGATGATCTTCACACCACGGTCATAGGCTTGCCGATAGGGGTTCGCCCCGATGAAGGCGGGAAGAAAGGAATGGTGAATGTTGATCACCGGACAGCCGACCTGGGTGAGAAATTTCGCGCTGAGGATTTGCATGTAACGGGCCATCACGACGAGCTCCGCGTTGTGCTCCTTGAGGAGCGCCACGACTTGTCGTTCCTGTTGCGGTTTGGTCTCTTTGCTAACGGGATACACCGCAAACGGGATCTTGAAGAGATCGGCCCAACTCGCACAGGTGTCATGATTCGAAATGATGACAGGAATATCGATATGCAGCTCGTCTCGACGGTGGCGCTGGAGGAGGTCTGCGAGACAGTGATCTTGCTTCGACACCAGCATGCCGACCCGGGTCCGTCGGCTGGACGGATGCACTTCGTAATACATCTCATACACCTTGGCGATCGGTCCAAACGCCGCCGGGATGTCATCTGCGGGAATTTGGAATCCCTCCGTCGCAAACTCCATCCGCATGAGAAAATCGTTCGTGTCCTCGTCTGTATGATGGTCGGAGTCGAGAATGTTGCCGCCGAAATCGTGAATGAACCCCGACACTCGCGCGACGATGCCTTTGCGGTCTTTGCAATGAATCAACAGGATGATGGAATCCTTTTTCTGCGCTGTCATCTGTTCTCACTCCATGAAATGATACGTATGAGTGTAGTAGAGCAGAAAGAAAGGAGACTTACTTGACTGGATTCGTGACGATGTGTCCGACAAGGTCAAAGCCTGCCGCATCCGTGATCTGGACCGCGCAGAATTCGCCGGGCGCTGGATCGTCGACCTTTTTACGTACCGGGCGCTGTGTGCGACGATCGCCCGCGCCTTCGTCGATATAGACGACGCCGTCTATTTCAGGGGCGAGCCCTGCGTGGCGCCCTTCCAACGCGCCATCCGTTTCCTCCGATCGCCCATCGATGAGCAC
>CAZNBG010000068.1:0-10694 GCA_964570915.1 uncultured Nitrospira sp.
GAACCATGCCGGCTTGTCCGAGCTCCGCAGCTAAGTGAATCGCCGTTTTCCCCTGCCGGTCGGCGGCCCCGATATTCGCGCCGTGGTCGAGGAGGAAGCGGGTGACGGGAATTTGATTGTGTACGATAGCCTTATGGAGCGGCGTAAGCCCCTGACCCGTTTTGGCATCCACTGTCGCCCCCTGTTCGACCAAGAAGCGAGCCATGTCCACGTCGCCTTGCTGCGCCGCAAGATGAAGAGACGTGTCGCCGCTGTGAAGGGCGGCGTCGACGGCCGCTCCATGAGCCAACAGCAATCGCGCGGTCGCTACCTGCCCCTGCACCGTGTCGAACATGCGTCTGCTTCCTTTAGTGGTAAGGTGCAAAGGGGTTTGGCCCTGGTGCCCCATCGCCTGGACAGGTGCCCGCGCATCCAGTAATTTAGCCGCAATGGATTCTGTGCCCCAGGCAGCCGCTGTGTGTAGGGGTGTGAGGCCGTCGTTATCCTGCGCTGTTGTCGCTGCTCCGTGGTCGATGAGAATGCGAGCCGTCTCACCCGCGTTCCATTCGGCAGCGAGATGCAGCGGAGTCGAACCATCGTGATCGGGAGTGTCCCGGGCCGCTCCCCGCTCAAGCAGAAGATTCACGAGTTTCCGCTGGTTCTCTCTTGCGGCGACATGGAGCGGCGTGCGCCCTTTGCGATCGATTGCCTCAATGGGTGCACCGCGATCCAGAAACAGGATGGCTGCTTCGTCGCGTCCCCAGTGAGCCGCAAGATGCAACGGCGTCTGCCCATCCCGATCGACGACAGTCAATGCGACCCCTCGATCAAGGAGGCGCTTGATCTGATCGCAATCCCCTTGTTTCGAGGCGAGAAGAAGTGACTCACCGGATGGTCGGCAGGCAACCAAAATCAGCAGGAACAGAATACCGAGCTGTCGCATGGGAACGTGCCTCGGTTCGGCGAACAAGGTTTTGTTTCATGAGAAGAGAGAAACCGCTTCCTCCATTCGCCCAAAAAGAAACCGGAAGGGCAGAACAGAGAGAGGAATTATCGATGCGTGATGTTAGGAGTAGATTTCAAATGTCTCATGATTCGGTTAAGCAATTAGATAATCGTTGAAGACAGAAGGGAGTCCACACGGCCACGATGTTAACTTTTGATCAGGACGGAAGTCGGAAAGTGGCTCGACCAAAAGTGGGAATCAAGATGTAGTTGGCGTGCCATTTAATCCTACAAGTTACGGTGTTGTCGATGATTAGGAAGATGTTACGAGCAAATTCCCACCGATAGAGCCAAGCTGGTTGTTTCAGCAAATGATTCATAATGGCTTACGCCAATGGTTCACGAGTCCGCGCACTAGTTATCAACACTATCCACAGTATCAACAGGGCAGAAGGTTTTCACATAGACCTTTCTGTTAACTTTGTATTACACTCCACAGGAGAGAATTGATGAGGCATGCTTTTCGAGAGAGAGGAACGTTATGAAATGCGATCATGACCGGATTATGAAGGTAAAACGGACTGTTGCACTGGTCAACGAGGCAACGGTGTCCATCGACCAGGCGATCGCTGCCGTCTCGCAGATCGGGGGCACGATCTTCGATATGAGACTCAAAGAAGTCGATGAGCGGATTGTGTGGCGGGTCAAAATGGTGAGAGACGGTGAGCGGGTCAAGGTCCATGTCGATGCCAGGTCAGGTCGCATCGTCGAGGCGAAAGCCGAAGTCACGGTCATGGAGCCGAATCTCGTGTGATGGCTTAAAGAATTAGACGTTCTTTAAGGCAATCTCCAACAGTTATTTCAATCTCCCCTTTCTGTTCTTCCCAGCGAAGCTTCCAACACACATAGAAATGAGCGGTAGAGCGCTACAGAATATTAAGAACGTGTAACAAGCGGTCCATGCAAGCACTCGGTCATTGACCGCCGTTGACAAGCGCTCCACAATAAGAGAGGTGCCCTCATAGTAAAGAGCGAATGCCCACCTTAGTATTTTATACTGGATGATGAGAATCACTATTGCGACCGATGCCTGGAAACCGCAGATCAACGGAGTGGTTCGAACCCTTGGGGAGACCGCCAAGTATTTAAAAGAACTGGGCCATGAGGTCCATTTCATCATGCCGCAGGATTTTGCGACTTATCCCTGTCCAACCTATCCATCAATAAGACTTGCCGCGTTTCCAAAGCGTGGCGTTCAACGTATGCTCCGTGCGTTTCGCCCGCAGGCCATTCATATTGCGACCGAAGGGCCCATCGGTCATGCGGCCAGAGCGTGGTGTCACAAGTTCTCTCTGCCCTTTACGACGTCGTATCACACACAGTTTCCTGAATATGTACGTTCCAGAATTCCGCTGCCGATCACTTGGTCCTACGCGTATCTGCGGCGGTACCATAGTCGTGCCGTCCGCACGATGGTCGCCACACATTCGATGCAGGCGCGGTTGGAAGCACAGGGATTCAGAAATTTGGTCATTTGGGCGAGGGGAGTAGACTCGAATCTCTTTCACCCCGGACCAAAGTCTTTCTTATCGGGCCAGAGGCCGATCTCCATCTATATGGGACGGGTGGCTGTTGAGAAAAACATCGAAGCCTACTTGAATCTTGACGTACCTGGCTCGAAGTACGTGGTGGGGGATGGACCTGACCTGGAACGATTTCGATCCCGCTATCCCGAAGCGAGATTTGTCGGGCAGAAAAGCGGACAAGAACTCGCGGCGTATCTTGCCGCTGCCGATGTATTCGTGTTTCCCAGTCTGACGGACACATTCGGGCTGGTGTTACTCGAAGCCATGGCCTGCGGCCTGCCGGTCGCGGCCTTCCCCGTCACCGGTCCGATCGACGTGGTCCAGCAGGGTAAGACCGGAATCCTGCACGAGGATCTTCGACAAGCCGTCCTTGACGCGTTAAAACTTGACCCGGCCGTTTGCGTAGCCTATGCGAAGCAGCACTCTTGGCGCCATTGGACTGAAAGATTTGTGTCACTTCTCGAGCAATTTGATGAGAGCCGATGGGGGTAATGGACCTCCGGCTCGCGCCTGCCTCCGAGCGAGACGGAACTCGGAGAGCCTTGGAGGTTTCTCAGTGCTTCTGGCTCATCGCATTCAGAGTATAGGGAGGAAGAAAGGACCGCCACTCTCGCGAGGAGCGGGGTAGATACGCCTTAATGTCGGTGAACGGATCGGTGACGAGCTTGACGAACCAGATCATCGAAGTCCGGAGATCGTGCAACCAGGCCAAATAGACCACCCGACCGAGCACCACCACCAGAGTTAACCCCCACCATTGTTGGGCAATCGTTGGCCACCGTTCAAGAAATGCGGACAAGGTCCAGCTGCCTGCCGCAAACATGTTGGCAAGGGGGATGAGGCAATAGGCGGACACGATCATGGTCTTATTCGGCGTATTGAAGCCGAGCAGAAGCTCTTCCTTGTCATGGCAGGGAGGTTCGACCAGTGCATGCCCGAACTGTCGAACGAACAACGCGCCCAGACTGGCGGAGACGGCCGTCGTAAGATCGGTGAAGATCAAAAAGTAGCAATAGATGAAGACACCCGAACTGAGGAGATGAAACAGTTGATTCAACGGATGACTGTGAGAGGCGACGTGATCGTCGTGCTTCCGTCGCATGATCTCGAGATAAAAGACTCTGAGAGGTTTAGGCACCTGCACGATGCTGCCGATCATTTCCCATGCGAGCCGTGATTTCATGGCCTTCCTCCGTTCCGGTTGGTCGAGTCCCGCCAGCCACCAGCCATCCTGTTTCATCCGGGATGCTGCGGCAATCAGTTTTGTGTGCAGCTCGGCATAATCCTCCGGTTCAAAGGCCATGTTGCTTAGGCAGCGTCCCGTGCCGACCCAACTGAGTGTCACATCTTCGGCCCGTAGGTAATATTGCAGAAGCCAGTTGTATCGCCCCGGCTGCAGAAATAAAATCGTCCAGACCGTTGTCAAGTTGACGATGCGGAGCGGTAATGCGCGTTCTGCGAGGTCTCTGTTGAGGGAAGTGGCCCATGCGGCGCAGTGTTGATTGGCGTCATCATAGAGTTGCACGGTCTGGGGTTTGGTGACCCAGCGCAGAAATTCATTCATGGCGCCCATGACATGCGGATGGGCCGAAAACGTGCCGATCACGTATGCCAGGCGCATGGGGTGATCCGGGTCGAATCGACGCATGAGATCTTTTTTGCCGCAGCATACGCCGATCGGCATGCCGCCGCCGACGGTTTTCCCATAAATCAGCATGTCGGCTTGGACACCGAAGTATTCTTGCGCGCCGCCGGGTGCCAGGCGAAAGCCTGAGTAGACTTCGTCGAAAATAAGAGGAATGTCGCAAGCGGTGCAAACCTCGCGGAGCTGCCTGAGCCACTGTGCGTAGGGGGCATGGGCCGCTTCGGTCTTCCGGACATCGCTCGTCAATAAAATTGCGTCGCTTGGTGGAGGTGAATTGGGATGGAAGGATTGGATCGGATTGACGAGGACTCCCGCGATGTCCTTCCTCCTTTTGCGAATCGCGTCGAGCGAGGCGGGGTTGAGATCTTTCAAGGTAATGCAGTCGTTGATTTCCCGTTCGCTGCCCAGGCCCGGCTGTACGCCATCCCACCAGCCGTGGTAGGCACCGGAGAAACAGACGATGGATTTGCGATGAGTGTTGAATCGGGCCAATCGGATTGCCGCCATGACGGCCTCTGTCCCGCTCATATGGAACGAGACTTCGTCCAATTTCGAAATGCCCTTGAGCATCGCGATGTTGTCGGCAACGATCGGGTGCAGAGGCCCCAACACGGGTCCGAGGTCCTTCACGCGCTCCCAGCCTCTCTCCATCCACTCCTTGTATTGGTCGTATCCGGCGACATTGACGCCGTAGGAGCCCGTCACGTCCAGTGACCAGTGACCGTCGATGTCGAGTAGCTTCGGACCTTCAGATGCCGTCACGACTGAGCAGAGGTTGAACTTCTCCTGCATGAGCCGTGCGAATGGGAAGGGAACGCGGCCGGCATCTGTGAACCGCAGATCGGATAGGCCGTCGCGGATCGTGTTGCTCCAGATGATCGACTTCGGATAGCGTTCGTGAAGATAGCCGGCCAGGCGATTCAATGCATGGTGACGTCGTGCGACCGTGTCCCCATCGGCGCCGTCGGCTTTGAAAAAGGTCTCTTCCGTATAGGAGTTGGCTTTCACCCAACCGGAAAGGAGGCGAGAGAGCATCGGTGTGAACGATCTGGCCTGCAGGATCTGCAGTGCACGTCTCGCCTTCAGACAGAAGGAGATGACGGTGTAGACGATCAGACAGAGTCCTATGAGGACTCCGAGGTCCCTCCACAGAAGCCGGCATGCTTCAGCCGTGGTGAAGCCCGCGCATGCAGCCCATCTCAGTAGGATGTCGTCCAACATTGTTCCTCCTTCCTCATTCCATCAGGTGCCGGTCCATCACCTAGACGACATCGCGGTTGCCCGATGCGACGACGAGATCGTCGTCTGGATACATCGACATCCGCTCTCGGCTCCCAACGTGTGTCGGCGTGAACGATCTAGCGTGTAGAATTTGCAGGGCGCGTCCCCACCTCGAGCAGAATGAGAGGGCTGTTCCGGTAATCAGATAGAGTCCGACGATGATTCCGAGGTCGCTCCATAGAAGCCGACATGTTTCAGCCGTGGTGAAGCCCGCACATGTAGCCCATCTCAGTATGGCGTCGTCCAACATAAGGCCTCCTTTCTCATCCGATCTTGTTCCGGTCTTCGCTATGCCACATCGCGATTGCCTGAGGCGACGACCAGATCTTCTTCGGGGAACAAGGTCATCCGCTCTCGGTCCGCCACGTGCGAACGTTTCAGGCTGGCCACTGTATCCACCCAACGCAGCAGTTCCAGGCTCCCGTCTTGATGTTCCACCAGGGCGCTGCAGCTCTCGACCCAATCACCGCAGTTGCAATAGATCACATCGTTCAGCTTCCTGATTTCTGGGCGGTGAATGTGACCGCAGACGACGCCGTCGACACCGAGACGGGCCGCCTCATACGACACCACGGTCTCAAAGTTACTGATGAACTGCACGGCGTTCTTGACCTTGTGCTTCAAAAAGGCCGCGAGTGACCAGTAGGGCAGGCGGGCTTTTCTGCGGGCCCAATGGACGAGGTAATTGGCTTTGAGGAGCCAATCGTACAGCCGGGTGCCCAGCATCGCGATGGCTCTTGAACTCCGAACCACGCTGTCGAATTTGTCCCCGTGGGTTATCAACAATCGGCGGCCGTCCGCATTGGTATGGATCGTTTCCTCCATGATGCGTACGTTTCCGAATGTCATGTCGTGATAGTCTCTCAGGAGCTCGTCGTGATTCCCTGGAACGTAGACGACCGTGGTGCCGTGCTTGGCCTTGCCCAGAATCGTCCTCAAGACATTGTTATGAGATTGCGGCCAGTACATCTTCCGCTTCATTTCCCAAATGTCGATCACGTCTCCGACGAGGTAGAGAAACTCACAGTCGACGGAATGCAGGAAGTTGAGAAGGTGATCGGCACTGCAGCCACGAAACCCTAGGTGGACATCGGAAATCCAGACGGTACGGAACGAAAGCGGATGACTGCGGAGGGATTTATTCACCCACCAGGTCTCCAGTGAACTGCTTCTTGCGTATGAGCTGCATGGTGAAAGCGTATAGGAAGTGTGTTTCTTGTCAGTTACAATTGAGACAATTCTGAGTGACGGAATGATGGCATTGCCGTAATCGACGCAATACAACTGTAACAATTAGTGTCCCTCACGATATCGTCCGCCCGCAGTCGCCCCCATCTGTGTCGTTCCGTCGGCATGCTATGTCGGCCAGTCGGTTAAGATTCTGTTAACGGTATGGACCTCGATTGACCATGCGGGCTCGGCTGCCCACAATAATAAGAGGACTTTGGTGGAGAAGCCTCGGGTTGGGCGTGTCATGCCGGGGCTGGTGCACACGGATCATGACCTCCCCGGGATGTGCCGATTCAAAAATAGAGGGGGTTGTAAGTTTCTCGTGACGCAACATCGCGCTGCTTTCCTATCCGTTCCCGAAGCGCCTTCAGGACCGATCACTCTTGTGTTGTTGCCCGGTCTCGATGGCACGGACGTGTTCTTTCGCCCATTGCTGGACGTTCTGCCTGAATGGATCTCCCCGCTCGTCGTTCAATTTCCTTTGTCGGGAACGCATGAGTACTCCGCCTTGCTTGTAATGGTCCGCAACCTATTGGTGGAGGCGCAGAGTTACTATGTGCTCGGCTGGTCATTTTCGGGGCCTCTGGCGCTGATGCTAGCCGCAGCGGAGCCGGCCAAGGTACGGGGGGTCATTTTGGCTTCAACGTTTGTCCGCCCACCCCGACGAATCTTCGCGCAGTTGCGTTGGGCCGCCGTGACGCCGACGGTGTGGATGATCCGCGTCGGAAAGAGACTTCCGGTCTGGCTTTCGCGAACGTCCACTGACCGTCTTCGACAAGACAAGACAGAAACATGGAAGCGGGTGAGCGCGAGGATGATCGCGGCACGAATCAGGACGCTCCTCGCCGTGGATGCTCGACTGCTCTTGAAGAGCTGTCCTTGTCCAGTGATGTGCCTGGCCGGGCATGACGACGCGATCGTGCCGGACCACAATGTTGAAGAAATGGCTCGCATCCGTGAGTCGATTCGCATCCAGAGGATCGTCGGTGCGCATTTCGCCATTTACACCAATCCGGCGGAAACCTCGGTTGCGATCACGCAGTTCATCAGGGGTGAAGATCGATGAAGACGGTCCGCTGGACAGTCGGCTTCTGCCTCGCACTCAGTCTTTTCGGTGGAGTCGACCCGACTTCGGCTCAGCGTGATGACATGCCGCCCGGGTATCCGCAGTCGCTGGAGGCGGATATGCAATCGCTGCTCACTCGGCTCCGCGAGGGCCAGCCTTCGCCTGATTTGCTCGTTCAGGTGTCGTCGACATACTTCGATTTAGCCGATGATTGGCTGACGGACGAAAAGCAGCGCCGCGAAGCTTACCAGGCTGGAGCGAAGGCTACGGAACACGCTTTGCGCTTGGATGATACCAATGCTGATGCGCATTTTTTCCACGCGGTCAATTTGGGCAGCGCCGAGAGGCTGCAAGGTATCACCAGCGCGGCCATGGTCGTCAACGAGATGAAGCGTTGCGGGATGCGGGCAATTGAACTCAATCCCAAGCATGCGCAGGCTCTTCAAATGATGGGCGGGCTCCTGATGGAATTGCCGTGGCTACTCGGAGGCGATGCAAAGAAAGCTCAGGAGTATCTCGAACGCGCCATCGCGGCGGACGGGAACTATACCAAAGCTCGTATTCTGATCGCGAAACTCTACCGGAAACAGGGGAAAATCGGCGAGGCCAGACAGCAATTGGAAGCCGTGGTTCATGCCAATCGCCCACACTATCGCTATGCCTGGGAACGCCAGTATAAGCCAGAAGCAGAACGCCTGCTCCGTGAAATGTCGCCATGAGTCTTGGAATGTAACCGCATGTTGAGAGCAGGAGCAGAGCGGAAGCCGAGGGTACGGCACCCTTGATCCTATGAGGGGCGCATCCAGCTTCCTGCTTGTTCGAGCATCCGCCGTTGAGAATCGAACGGCGGTTCTCCGGGGCTCGGTGCCACCCGCTCATACATGCCGTCCTGAGTCATTCGGCGCAGTTGGACGGTGTCTCGCAGATGAGGAAGGAGAATGTCGTCGAGGATCGCTCGGCGGAGCTCGGGTGATTCCACGGGAAAGACCACTTCAATTCTGCCGTCGAGGTTTCGAGGCATGAGGTCGGCGCTGCCCAGCCACAGTTCTTCTTCACGGCCTGATCGGAAGTAGAAGATGCGGCTGTGCTCGAGGAAGCGGCCGACGAGCGAGGTCACCGTGATTCGCTCGCTGACACCGGGGACCCCTGGACGAAGGCTGCATATTCCCCGTACCTGCAAGTCGATCGGTACTCCCGCCTGAGATGCCCGATACAGCGCTTGGATGCAGGCCGGGTCTGTCAGCGCGTTCAGTTTCAGTGCGATGTAACCGTGGCCATCGTCAAGGTGCTGCGCCGACACTCGGTCAATCCGTCGGATGATCCCTTCTCTGACTCCGTCCGGGGCCACCATCAGGCGGCGATAGTGAATCGAGCCGGCATATCCGGTCAACGCATTGAACAGCATGGCGACATCCGACGTAATGGCCGGATTGCTGGTCAAGAGCGCCAGATCGGTATAGATCCGGGCTGTTGCGGGATTGTAGTTTCCGGTGCTGAGGTGAGTGTAACGGGCAAGGCGGTCTCCTTCGCGCCGTACGATGAGACACATTTTGGCGTGGGTTTTGAATCCGACCAGTCCGTAGACCACGTGAACACCGGCCCGTTCCATTTCCTGAGCCCACTGGATATTGTGTTCCTCGTCGAAGCGTGCCTTCAGTTCGACGAGGGCCGTGACTTCTTTCCCGTTTTCACGCGCTTGCATCAAGGCCTCCACGACAGGCGACTGGCGTCCCACGCGGTACAACGTCTGCTTGATCGCCACGACATCCGGATCGGTAGCCGCGAGGCGCAGCCACTCAACGATGGGCATGAAGCTGTCGTACGGGTGATACACCAGCACATCATGATCCCGTATCGAGCCGAACATATCCGGTCGGGTCAGAGCTGGAGTCGGCTTATGGAGTGCCGGAGGATCTTTCAGATCGGGTCGGTCGAGTTGCGTCAATTCGATCAAATCGGCCATGCCGAGCGGACCGGGAACTGCGAGGATCTGATCCAATACCAGTTCAAGATTGTGCGCAAGCATCTCACGTATCCGGTCCGGCATCTTTCCGCTGACTTCTAGACGGATGGCCGTTCCGAAATGCCGCTGGCGAAGACTTTCTTGGATCGCCTGAAGCAGATCGGCGGCTTCATCCTCTTCGATGTCGGGGTCCGCATCGCGTGTGACCCGGAATGGATAGGCGGCGATCACCGCACAGCCGGGAAACAGCAGGTCCAAATTCGCGGCGATCACGTCCTCGATCCACACAAACCCACTGGGTACCGGCTCGGGACCGGTATCTACCGAGAACTCCGGGATACTGAGCAAGCGCGGGAACAGGGGCGGAACTTTCAACCGTGCAAACCGTTCCTGACCGTCGAGGTGACGGATGACGATCGCAAGGTTCATGGAAAGGTTGGAAATATGGGGAAATGGATGAGCAGCATCGAAGGCAAGAGGGGTCAGAACGGGAAGGACCGCGGTTGTAAAGTAGTCACGAAGGCCCTTTGTCGCATCCGCCGTAAGATCGGAATAGTTCACAAGGTGAATCCCGGCCTCCCGAAGCTTCGGCAAGAGATCCCTTTCCCAGCAGTTCAGGTGCGTCGTCAACAAGAGAGCCAGCTCCCGCTGGACCGATTCAAGTTGCTGTTTCGGCGTCAGTCCATCGGGCGGGGCGTCGACCAAGCCGGTTTGCAATTGCCAATAGAGGCCGGAAATCCGGATCATGAAAAACTCATCCAGATTGCGGCTGAAGATGGAGAGGAACTTTACCCGCTCCAGAAGGGGATGCCGGGCGTCCAGGGCTTCTTCAAGGACTCGTTCGTTGAAGCGCAGCCAACTCAATTCACGATTGATGTAGAGAGCGGAGTCTGCGAGGTCCATGCGCCTGTTCTAGCCCGGCGTATCGATTGCCGAGCCGCCTCAATCTTACTGCCTGGGTTGAGGATAGTCACCTTGATGGCACTGACTCACGAGTAA
>CAZNBG010000069.1:0-7085 GCA_964570915.1 uncultured Nitrospira sp.
GATTGATCAACGGCCCCAGGAGGTCCAGGCTGTTCTTGCTGCCAGCTGGCAGTAAAAGGAACCTGATTGAGGGGGCTATTGCGTATCGTCATTGAAAAAGTGTGATCATAGGTTCAGCGCATCCTCAGATGGCTGATATCAGCAAGCCGGCTTGATTGCCGCGATGATCACCGTATTGGAAGTCAGCGGTCGCCGCCGATAAGGACTTGCACTCCTTCTTTATTCCCGCTAGAAGATTCCCCTATGGTTCCAACCGTTGAATGGAAAAACGGCACAATCCGTTTGCTCGATCAGACTCGGCTTCCGGAGCGGGTGGAGTTCCTCGATTGCCATGAATACGGAACGGTGGCGGATGCCATCCGCACATTGAAGGTCCGTGGGGCGCCGGCCATTGGTGTGACGGCTGCTTTGGGCGTCGCCCTCGGCGCTCAAACGATCGAAACGTCGGACTATCCTACCTTCGCGCAGAAGGTTCACACAATTTGCGATGATCTGGCGTCGACTCGGCCGACTGCCGTGAATCTCTTTTGGGCGATTGAACGGATGAGACGGAAGCTCGAGTCGCTACAAAGTCATCCCATCGTGTCCATAAAGCATGCATTGATTAATGAAGCTCAAGCTATACTTGAAGAAGATATTGAGCTCTGCAAGGCCATGGGGCGGAATGGAGCCGAACTTATTCAAGACTGACAGACGATTCTCACTCACTGCTATCCTGGCTCGCTTGCGACGGCCGGCTATTGGCCAGCATTACGGGTGATCAGTTCAGCATGGGAGCAAGGCAAGAAAATTAAAGTGATTGCTGACGAAACTCGTCCTGTACTTCAAGGTTCAAGGCTGACGGCTTGGGAACTGATGCAGGATCAGATACCGGTCACACTGATTACCGACAATATGGCCGGTACTCTCATGAAGCAAGGGAGGATCCATCTCTGTGTGGTCGGAGCAGATAGAATCGCAGCGAACGGGGATGTGGCCAACAAGATCGGCACCTATTCAGTCGCGGTATTGGCCAACGCGCACAACATTCCCTTCTATGTTGCGGCTCCGTACTCCACAATAGACTTGAAAACGAAATCGGGCGATGAGATACCAATCGAGCAGAGGAACCCGTCCGAAGTGACAATGATTCACGGCAGCCATCCGATTGCCCCCAAGGATGTGGCTGTCTACAACCCCGCGTTCGACGTCACACCAGCTAATCTCATTACCGCTATCATCACCGAGCGAGGTGTCTTTAAACCTCAAGAGATAGGTGAACGTTTCACTAGATGAGAGAAATTGTTCCTCCTCTCACCATTTTTTGCAGGCCGTTTCCCATAAGCCTTGATTGACGCTTTCCGGTTGAATGGCAGTCCAGTGTCCCCCGCTCGCCAAACCGCTCCCTCCGACCGGCTGAGCTGTTCCCATGTGGCCGTAGAAGTCCGTGGCGGCCAGGGTTCGAACCTGCTTCTCGGCGCAATCAAATTGCTTGGTGAGTTTGGTGGAATAAAACCGGGTAGGGGATCTATTTCCCTGCATCCAAGTCCAGTCGATCAACGCTGAGAGGGTCACCAGATTACCTTCTCTACGGACACTGTCGGGATCTATGTAGATGGTTTGTAGTCCAGGTGATTGGTACTGCCGATCGATCGCCACCCACCCGGCCTGGGCAGGTTGCTGCATCAGGATCAGCATCATGATAAGAAGCCAGAAACTTCGCCGGTATATCGGCATGATCGCTTCCTCACTGGAAACAAAACCGGCCGATGACGACTCAACATTTATTGATGCGCGGCCGCGGTTGGACCTTTGACCGGATCTGGTCCAAGCGATCGGTGATGAAGCTGAACCGCTTCTTCGGCGGATAGGGAAACCGGTACGCGATAGGCTCCTCTTGAGGTGGCAAGTGATCCATGTCCCTATACACATTGACCGGAGCAGAATCCGCCGCCAGGTGAAACATGGAGCGATAGCCCAGCCCGCAGCCGGTGATGTTGATCAGTTCGCCAAACCCTTTCTGGGATGCCCGCTGGACGGCTCTCTGGCCGATGGAGCGAAACGAATAGAACTGGCCCTTGGCCCACTTATGGCCCCAGTACAATTGCTCGACCGTCATCTTGGCCGGTTTATACACGACGTGCTCACCGGTATAGGCGGTCCAGTTCTCCGTGAGAATCCGGCCGGCAGCCTTGAGCTCGGCAAACTGCTTAGTGCCGGGATACGGAGTCATGATGCGCCAGAGCGCCCCTGCCAACCCCATCTTGGTCGCCCATTCCGCCGTGCGCTCGAAGTCATAAACATCTTCATGGTCCAAGCCGCAGATAAAGCCGGCATGGATATCGATGCCTTGATCATGGATGCGACGGATCATATCCTCATACAGTTTGGCTGAATTTTGTTTGTCGACGGATTTAAGGGATTCCTGGTTGATGGATTCAATTCCCATGAACATCGCCGAGCACCCGGACTCTTTCAATGTTTTGAGCAACTCGGGATGATGCGCGACATAGGTCGCGCTCATTTGGCTCATCCATTTCTTCCCGAGCGGCTTCATGGCTTGGCAGAGCTCTCGTGTATAGGCCGGATCGGACAGCAAGTCGTCATCCCAAAACATCACCATCGGCCCGTTCATCTTCTCGACGAGCTTCACAACATCGGCCGGTGGTTTTTTCCGGAACCCATACTGCCCCCCTCCTAAAGCCAAATGAATCGAGCAGAATGTGCAGCGATAATTACACCCTCTCGTCGCCGTCAGCGCATCCCGGAACATATAGCCGGGAGGGAGGAGATCCCAACGGGGCGGCTTCGCATCCCATTGTTCTACCATGTGCGGCATTCTGTACTGCGGTTGCATCTTCCCTTTCTTGAAGTCTTCGATCAGCCGGGGCACGGTCAGCTCGCCTTCCCCGATCACGACGGAGTCGGCGTGTTGTATCGCTTCATCCGGCATCGTCGATGGATGGATACCTCCAAGCACCACCTTGGCGCCACGCTCGCGGAATAGTCGGGCGACCTCGTATGCCCGAATAGCCACGACGGTCGTGACGGTAATGAAGACCAAATCATAATCACGGGTGAAGTCGAGAGGACCGACAATCTCGTCTTGGATCTCAATGTCCCATTCGTCTTCTGGGATCAACGCGGCGAGGGTAGGGAGATTTAGATTGGGTGTACGGAACAACTTCCAGACCGAGTCCCATTTCTGATCTTCGGGATGCGGAATAATGAGACCGATCTTATAGTGCCTCATAGTGTCATCCTCCAGAAGTTGTGACTAAGATTTGTTAAGGTGTGCCTCCTGCATGCGTCCTTCTACCAATCCAATTCACAGAAGAGGACTCGGGAAAATCCTAGCTTTGAAAAGTACGAACGAGAGTTTTTTATGGCCGCGTAGGTCAAGAGTGTACTCATAGATGCAACGCTTTTTCTCAAAGACTAGCCTGTCGGAGATGGGAAGATCAACACTTTTGATCACGATCCTAGAAAGATTCTTGATGGAACTGTCCAACTTCCTGTGCCTTAACCGGTCTTGCCGTCCATCTCTTGTACCCTTCTTGCGCACCGTCCGGACACGGTGATCACCGCGTCACCTGAATCACGCACGTATCGGTTTCTGCGTCTCATGCACTCGTGATCGGTCGCACGCAACTGACCGCTCCGCTTGACATCGTCTTTGGGAAGGTTCAAGAACTATAGGCGTTTGTTTTGTATCCTCACAACTATTTGGATGATCATGCCGTCTTCCGTCGCCACGTTGAATTTTGTCACGCTCGAAAAGCTGCTGGCCTATGGAGAAGCCTTGATGCGGTTGCCACGCATCGGCGATCCCACGCTTCCACCTCCGGTCCCGCTGAGTTCGGACCGAGTCGAACGAGCCGAAGCGGCGTTGTCGGCCATCCGGTCATTAGTCCAGCGTGCCCATAAGGGATTTGCCGATGCAACTGAATATCGGACGGCTCGACAATCCGTGATCGATCAGAGTTGTGGCGCTGACGCATTGGTCTTCTTTGCCGCGTGGAACAAGCTGTTGGCGGCGGGAGAACTTGCGCCACTCCTTCGTGCCGCGATCGGACACAGTCAAAAGCCAACGGTTCGCCGACCGGTGGCGATCGTTCCCCGTACACAACTGACGCCGCAGTTGGTGGAGGGACGGATCGTCCTCGATCTCGGCGATGATCGGTTCTGGCTGCTGCCGAGAGATCTCGGGCAGCGGACCCTTCTCTTCACCATGCGGCACGGTGTTTCGCAGGTCGAGAGCAAAACGCACCGCGTCGGATGCCGGCTCGCCAATCGTCTGGATCCGGAGCGGGGGATTGTCAAGGCGGACGCGGTCGGGATGGCCTTGGCGAAGATCATCGGCGTCGTGGGTAAACAGCTCGATTATCTGCAGGTCCACAATTATCTGGACCCGCGGACCTTCATTCACCTGGTCAGCCGAAGCCCGAACACAACCCAACTGTATCACCGAGTGGTGGCAGCCCTCGCGCCCGGCAGTTTTGAGGCATCTGCGCCGCAACAAGCGGATGCCCTCGAATCGCAAGACTTCGGATGGGTCACTGGCATCGAGAAGTCAGTGGAAGCGGAAGCAGCGGCACAGGCATTCGGTGTCGATGGAGCGACGGCTAAGAAGCTGATCAAACATCCGCTCTACTGTTATCCGGGTGGCAATTCCTTCTTTGACACGTATGTGAACGTTGTCGATGGCGTGCATCGGCTCGCGTCTGCGCATCACGGCTCCGTGGCCTGTCTCTATACCCACAGTTCGACGTTGCGGGCGTTGGTGATTTTTCTCGACCCCCGACCGTTCAGTGAGGCCTTCGCCGAGTTCGGCGAATACAAGGAGGGGCAGGATAATGTCGTGCTGCTGACCTATGAGCACGGACAGTTGTCCGGCTACTCGACGGCGGTTGGCTTATCGCAACGCGAGCGGACGGAACGAGATGCCTGGTTGACAGTTGAGAGGGAACGGCGGGATCGGGTGACACTCAAGCCAAAGCAGATAAAGAAGTTGGTGGCGCTTGTTTCGGGCGGAGACTTTGCGGGCGGTGGGGCGGCGTTGAAAGAGTTGAGGGTGACTGGCAACCGGTTCGGCCTGGAAGTCTATTTTGTACGGCACGGGTTTCTAGGGTTAGCTAACAACTGGATTGAAAAGGTCTCGGAACAGGATACGCGCATGATGGGCAGCCGTCCCAGCAGTCCGATCGGCAGCAGCCGGTTCGAGGATTTTAAGGATCCACAGGTACAGCGGGCAGCCGTCCGGAATCTGGAGCCCTATCTGCGCGACGGCGCCTTGGTGGTGCTGGGAGGCGATGGAAGCTTACGTGGTGCGCGTGCGATGTATGAAATGTTCGGCGTCCAAGTGGCAGGGATCCCGGGTACGATCGACAACAACATTCGCGGGACCGTCTCGTTGGGGTTCCACTCGGCCCTTCGGCTGGCGGATCAGTCCATCGAATCGCTTAAGGCCACGAGCTCCGCGATGGGCAGCATCTTTTTTGTCGAATTGATGGGTGCCGGGTCCGGTCACCTTGCATTGTCATGCGCCTATCAGGCGAGAGCGGAAGGGGTGTTGGTCAACGAACATCCGGACCCTGATACTTACATCAATGACGTGATTCTTGGAACCCTGAAGCGATCGTTAGGCGTACCCAACAAGAGCCATTTGTTCATTGTCGCCGAGCGGACTCCACATCAGCATCACCCTGATGGAGGCATCCACGGACTGCCCGACTATGTGGCCCGCGAGATTTCGAAATGGCCGCAGGTCTGTCCGCAGCCGGGCCATTATCCGCTGACTCCGGCTACCAAAGCCACGATCCTAGGACATACGCTGCGCGGAGCCCCTCCAACACCGGAGGACAAAGCCATCGCACAACAGCTGGCATACGAAACTGTGAGACGTTTGGTGGAACGGCCTGGCGAAATCGTCGGCTGCATGGTCGCGTATCGCGAGCTGGGCTCGATTGAAACCATTCCATTACACGCGCTGACTTCCAAACCCTTCGATTGGGAAATCTTTTCACGCATGCATGGACAGGAGACTCGGATGATTGAGGGTTGAGATCGTTGCCATCCGGAAGGCGAGAAGATACGATCAGGGACGGCTACCTCACCTCATGCAGCTTGATCAGATTAGTCCCACCCACTTGCCCGACGCGGGTTCCAGACAAGATCACGATCTTTTCCCCGGTTTTGACCAACCCTTCCGCTTTCGCTCGTCGTTCCGCTTCTTCCACTCGCGCATCGGTCTGCTCAATCTGTGGCATTGTATAAGGGCGGACGCCCCAATAGAGCGCCATCTGTTGTCTGACCGGCTCAAACGGCGTGAACGCGATGATGAGTGAGGACGGACGTTGTTTCGAAATCAATCGAGCGGTGGCTCCGCCTTCGCTGAAGGCGATGATCGCACGGGCGGCAATCGCTTTGGCCGCAGAAGAAGCAGCGGTACAGATCGCTTCCGGGAAAGAGAGGTTGTCCAAATCGGTTTGGCGTTTAAGGATCAAGTTGGGTTCGGCTTCCCCTTCTGCCGCTCGAATAATGCGATCCATGACCTGGACCGTTTCGATGGGATGAGCACCAACAGCTGTTTCAGCCGAGAGCATGAGTGCATCGCTGCTGTCGAACACGGCGTTGGCAACATCTGAGGCTTCCGCTCGGGTCGGACGCAAGGCGTTCGTCATCGACTCCAGCATCTGAGTGGCGGTGATGACCAGGCGACGTCGGCGATTGGCTTCCGCGATGATCCGCTTCTGGAGGACCGGCACAGCTTCAGGCCCCATCTCGACGCCTAAATCTCCACGCGCGATCATGACACCGTCTGCCCGTTCCAAGATATCGTTTAGTGAAGCGACGGCTTCGGGCCGCTCGATTTTGGCAATGATCCGGATGCCGCTTCTGTACTCCGCCAAGAGAGTCCGCGCCGCGTCAATATCCTCCGGACCGCGCACGAAGGAGAGCGCCAGGTAGTCCACGCCCTGCTCCACGCCAAATCGAATGTCGTTCCGATCCTTCCCGGTCAGTGTCGGGGCGCTGACGTCAGTACCAGGCCAATTTAATCCCTTAATCGAAGTAATCTTTGCGCCATTTATTACCGGTCAATCCCC
>CAZNBG010000069.1:7095-10616 GCA_964570915.1 uncultured Nitrospira sp.
GGCGGAGTCGCTGCCGTGCCGACCTGGCACGTGGCGGTGGTCTGCTGGGCTGCCCGGGAAGATGGAGGCCGTTTTGCAAAGTATGCTTGCCGGCAGTGATGACCGTGCATTCCACAACAGTATCCGTAACACGATCGGCGAGCAGTTCGATAAGGCCATCGTTGATCAATACTCGAGCACCCACACGAAGATCTCGCCCGAGCATCGGATACGTCACGGGGATTTCTGAAAGAAGAGAGGGGACGAAGGGAGAAATCTGACCCGTACCTTCCTCACCAGGTAGAGCCGGAGCACGCAGACGTACCTTCTGGCCGGAGGTGACCTCGATCCCTTCGTTCGAGACGAGCCCCAGGCGGATCCTGGGACCTTGCAGATCCTGGATGATCGCCACTGCCGTACCATGGCGTGCCGCTGCCTGACGAATCGCCGTGATCGCAACCGCGTGCGAGGCATGGCTTCCGTGGGAGAAGTTCAATCGGGCGGCATTCATACCGCTCTCGATCAGCCGATCGAGAGTCATCGGTGACTCGCTAGCCGGGCCGATGGTACAGACGATCTTGGCTTTTCGCATGGTCACGCCGATCACCACCTCTGTTGGGTTTCCACAAAAATGAGTGAGGATACCACAGATTCGTTCATGAGATATCTCGTTCGCGGAGGCCCGCTGCAGGGTATGAGGAGGAGATCGGCTGCGGCAATCCTGAATTTTTCTTTTCTTTTTTCTTTCAGGCCGTACAATGACGTCATCACACGAGTCTGTATCCCTGGAGGATCCGGGGACCCTTGTTCCACTAACGAAACGGTAAGCACCATGGCAACCCTCATTTCGGTGGCATCCGGAAAAGGCGGCGTGGGCAAGAGCATCGTTTCAACGAACCTTGCCTTGGCATTGGCAAAGACGGGGCGCAAGGTCCTCCTGGCAGACCTCGACGTCGGTGGCGCTGACGCCCACATCATGTTCGGGGAATTGAATCCGCCGGTGACGTTGACAGATTTTCTGAACAAGCGGGTTGCCCGGCTGGACGAGGTCGCGATCCCTGTCACGTTCCACCCGAATCTCCGCCTCATTGCCGGGACCGGCGACACCTTGGCAACGGCCAACATGGCCTTTGCTCGTAAAAAACGGCTGATGAAACACTTCCAAGATCTCCAGGCTGATGTGGTCGTGATCGACATCGGGGCGGGCACCAACTACCACTCCCTGGATTTTTTCTTGATGGCCGACATCCATTTGGCCGTGGCCACGCCGGAGCCAACGTCGGTGTTGGACCTCTACCGATTCATTAAATTGGCCGCGATCCGTCGCGTATTGGCCTGCTTCCTCGCGCGCAGTTCCATGGCTGAGGCGCTCTCAAACCGGGACTTCACCAGCGTGGAGGAGGTCATGGAGGTTGCCGGCGCTGCCGACAGCGAGGGGCGAGATGCGTCCACCACGGCATTACAATCGTTCCGCCCCAGCCTTATCATCAATCGCGTGACCGGCCGTTCTCAAGTCAATGTCCTCTACCTCCGCAAGATTCTTCAGGAGTATGTGGGCGGTGACCTGACGCTGCTTGGCGAAATCCCCGATGATCCGGCCGTGAGCCAGGCCGTTCGAAAGTTTCTGCCCGTCCTCGAGGCCGCTCCAGAGTCCTCGGCCGCGAAAGGTCTGATGGCAGTCTCTACAGCCGTCGAACGACTGGTCGTGGCCTGTTCAGGAAGTGGAGACACGCAGAAGACACAAGCAAGTGAAAACGGGACGAATCCACCCGCGACGGAAGTGACTCTGTCTTTCCATTCCTCCAATCCATCGACACCCGGGGCCCCACCATCTGCATATGAATTGAGGCCGCCGGACTGTGCCGATCCTGTCAAGAACCCCAACGGGGTAATAGCCTAAGACGATACCGTGACACTCGGCTTTTGGCGGCCCACCACATACTCGCTCAGGATATCCAGTGGCCAAGGGTATCTGCCACCTGAATTCTTGCATTTCATTGACTGCAACAAGTGCTTTGCTAATCTGCCTGAGACAAAGCAGGTGAAGAACACGTCCGAACTCGGCCTCCACGGTAGACCCACAATGCGACGACGAAGTGGATTCGCAAACGGTATTGGGGCCCTCTGCGTGTGCCTGGTTGGGTTCGCATTCACGCCCGTTAGCTGGGCCCAAGTTCCGAAGGAAACCTAGTATTTCAGTATCACTAAAGGGGTGGTCGAATTCGGGCGCGGGCACTATGAGCAGGCCGCTGATTTCTTCGAGCAGGCCCGTCGGGCCATGCCGAACGACCCAGAGGCGGCTGAGTACCTTGGACAGACGTGGTTGCGCCTGAAGAAGTATCGCGAAGCCGAGGCGTTGTTCCAGAATTTAACGATCGGGGAGAATGTTCGTGCACAATCCTGGCTGGGACTCGCCATCGCACAGAGCCAACTCGGGAAATATCGCGAGGCACTGGAATCACTCGAACACGCTCAAAAGCTCGACCCTCAAAATCCGCTCGTCTATTTTTATCAAGGCGTCGTTTCCCACGAGCTGAAATCATTCAATCAGTCGTCCGCCCTGTTTTCGAGGGCGATGGCGCTCAGCCCTGATCTGACACCGACGGTCCGCTATTACACGGGGATGTCGTACTATGAGCGTGGCTTGCTCGATCAAGCCCAAAAGGAATTGGAGGCGGCGATTGCATCGGGGGGACCCGAGTCTGAATTGGCCAAAACCGCTCGCGCGATTCTGCAGCAGCGGGCTGCAGTTCCCAGGGGAGCCAAACAATGGGATCTGAGTCTCAGCGCCAGCGGCCAGTATGACACCAACGTGGTCTTACTTCCCCTCGGCGTCCAGCCGCCCGGCGGTACGACCGGAATTTCCCAGAGAGACGACTTCCGCACGACTATCTATGCTCGCGGTGAGTATCGACCGATTCAGACATCCCTTTGGACCGCTGGTGTCGCATACGGCCTTTACCAGAGCTTCCATCAACAATTGACCGCGTTCGACATCCAAGACCACGCACCGTCCGTTTTCGTTCAGCGGCAGCTTGGGATGGTTACCGCCCGACTGCAGTATGCCTTCGATTACGTGAGGGTCGGCCAGGATCCGTTTCTCTTCACCCATGCCGTGCAACCCATTATCACCATCGCTGAGAGCAACAGCCTATTTACCCAAATACAGATCCGGTATCAAAATAAGAACTTCCAGGACGATCGTTTCATCGGGAACTCTTTCAGGGATGGGACCAACTGGCTGGCGGGTCTCACGCAATACGTCTATTTTGCTGACGGGACCGGACATGTACGGATGGGCTATACGTTTGATACGGACCGCACCGGCGGCGGGAGTCCATCGGTCGCGACGCCCGGCGTGCAGTCCCACGCCGATTGGGCATATATGGCGCATCGTCTGTCAGTCGGATTGAGCCTGCCGGAATTCTGGACCATTCGATCGACATTCGCGTTCGATTACTATCATTTGGACTACGACAACCCGAATTCATTCTCCTCCAACGGGATGATCAAGCGACGTGACAACATCATGTTCATCACTG
>CAZNBG010000070.1:0-10540 GCA_964570915.1 uncultured Nitrospira sp.
ATAGGGGTGCGGACCGGTGACAGCTGTGGATTGCATTCGATTCTGGATGCAATGGCAGCATGTCCTGCCCGGGGCACGCCAGCATGGTGAAGCCGGTCTGCTGCACGTGATCGGACAACTGACGGGATTCGAGGCGGCGGCCTCTGCGTGGGAACCGCAGCTCTTGCGGTTGCGACTGGCGAAATACGAGCCGGAGCTCTTGGATCGACTCTGTCTGAGCGGAGCGGTCAGCTGGGGACGACTCTCGCCTCATCCGAGCTTGGCACCGGGTGGTGAGCAGGAACGACGCCGGATCATCCCTACGAGCGTCGCTCCGATCAGTCTGTTTCCGCGTGAGGACAGTGAATGGCTGATGCAGGCCGTGCGCGGAGAGCCGGCCGCAGCCGGACCGGATTCCTCTCGACATCTAAGTGCAGTGGCGCACAATCTGCGTCGAGCATTGCAGGAACAGGGTGCAAGCTTCTTTGCCGATCTGATCCGGATCACACACGCGCTTCCGACCGAAGTGGAGAACGGGTTGTGGGAACTTGTGGCCGCAGGGCATGTGACGGCGGACGGGTTCGATAATCTTCGCGCCCTCATGGATCCGCATCGACGTCGTGCCGAGGGTCGTGAACGAGCTCGTCGACCCCGGCATTCAGCTGGACGGTGGTCACTGCTCCGGTCAACGAAGCCCGCCGTGGTCAGTACTCAGTCTCCGGTTGCAGCGACGTGGGCGTCTCCAACTGAACAGGTCGCTCGCCAGCTCCTGCGTCGTTATGGCGTGGTGTTTCGTGATGTACTGGCGCGCGAGTCGCTGGTTCAGTCATGGCGAGATCTCCTTGTGCAGTATCGGCGTATGGAGATGGCCGGGGAGGTGCGAGGCGGAAGATTTGTGAGCGGATTGACCGGAGAACAGTTTGCATTGCCGGAGGCGGTGGAGGCGCTGCGAGCAATGCGCAATAAAGGGATATCTCCCGGCTCGGGTCACGAGGTCAAACTCTCAGCCACGGACCCACTCAATCTTGCCGGTGTGATTCTCCCGGGGCCACGCATTCCGTCGGTGCCGACGAATTTCTTGGTGTTCAAGGATGGCGTGCTCGTGCGAACGGTGATTGGGCGGCAGAGCGAAACAACGCTGTCCGTCCTTGAGCAGGCTGTCAAATGACGTGATGCCTGAGCAGCACCTTGACGCGCCGGCCTTCCGCGCAGCATGCCTCAAGTTGGACTATCGAACGAACGCTCTGGATGTATCCCGAAGCCGCGCAAGCAGCGCCGCGGAATCCTTGCCTACTGTTTCGGCACAACCTGCCTGGGCAGCGGAGAAAAATGCCGACTGGTGATCTCCCGGCACTCCCAGCAGCCTGCCAATCGATGCCAGATATTCTCCCCGCCCTGCCGCCAGATCTTGCTGTAGATTTTCTTGATTGAAGGAAACAAAGGCCGCTGCCTTGAAGTCCGGCTTGATCTGGCCGTCTTCGCTCCACCAAGCCGCTCCGGAAGTGGTGCCGGTGATATTGGAGGTCGTGTCGGTGGTTTGATTCAGGGTAGCCTTCAGAGTGCACCCGGTGAGTCCGAGCATCATGCTTGCACCGGCGATCACGACACTGCTTAGTAGAGTTCGCATAGGTCCCTCCTTGTTGTAGGTCGGTTGGTATCGATAGGGAAGTGACCGACACTATAGCATAGCGTGCCTTCAGTTGATCTGATTCTTGACCGATAGGGGGTGTGACGGAAGACCCAGCTCTATCGGACCTGCGGGAGATATCCATGCCGGTTCAAGCACTGACCCACTTCGATCCTCAGCAGTTTTTCAATCTGCGTCCCCTAGCCGATGCTGGCGTGCGCCGGCTGAATACTCACGTCAGCGAGATGGCGGTGTCCAATGATTGTTCCGGTCGCCTGAGCGTGATGACCACGGACGGTGACACGATTGTGCTGACAGCCGACGTTGAGGCCAGCTGTCGAACCGGCAACTACGAGTCTCGTGTAGAGACTGATCACGGAGCAGTGAGTGTTGGAGCGAGATCTGCGCAATACGCGTTTCAACAGCATGTCGGCGTCGCGGTACAGGGAGATCTGAACGAACAGGAATTGCATGACCTTGGAAATCTCGTCCAGAAGCTCTCCGCCATTTTCCGTGGGTTCTTTCAGGGCCACGATGAGGAGGCCCGGTCTGAGACGGCCAAGCTTGCGGAACGGTTTGGCGAGATGACGACCTTCTCCAGCCTCGATGTCAGCGTGGAGGTCGTGCGATCGGTTACGTTGGTTGCGGCGTCGGCAGTTACCGCGGGTGGGGCGCCAGTGACGGCGGCGGCGATCCCGCAACCGTCCAACGGTACCACGGCGCCCACCCCGTCATCGGATTCGCCGGAAGAGGACGCACTCGCTATGCCGGCGAAGGATGTGCAACGTGCGTCGCTCGTCAAACAGGTGTTCGATGCGCTGAAGGAAGCCAAGGCCGAGTTGCACACATTCCAGACGTATCTTCCGGAGTTCCTCGACACACTCCACGAGAGCCTCATAAAAGATTTGCAAGATGAACCGGAGCCCAAGACCGATGAGCGAGAACGTCCCGCCACCCAGGATCCGGTTCAAGCACCATCGTCAACAAGAAACGGCAGCGTGCGTCTCGCCTACAGCGCGGTGGATCTAGCCAGATCTTCGTTCTCACTCGAGTGCTGAGTTTCCAGCGACAACATTCCACTAGAGTTGACCTCCCGATCACACAGGCTTGGGGAGGCCGATTGTGCCTGCCACCACCTCCGTCGGTACACCTGCGTGGAGTTTCACGCCCCTTTGAGGGCATGTGTGCCGTGAGTGATCGCTCCGCCGGCACGCAGGGCGGCAGCGACAAGCACGGCTTCGGCAATCTCCGCATCCGAGGCACCTGCCCCGCGCGCGTTGTTCGCATGGATCTCGATGCAATACGGACATTGCGTCGTGAATGCGACGCCGAGTGCGATCAGCTCCTTGTACCGTCTCGACAACGTGCCTTCTGCCAAGGCAGCCTTGTCGAACGCCACAAATGCCTTCATAGCCTCCGGCGCGTGTACTTCGAGCAGTTTCATCTTGTCGACGTTCTTCATGTCATACATGACGATCTCCTTCTGTTGGCGATGGTGATGATTGACGATGCGTTGTGCTTCTGCCGCACACTGTAGCGGGAAGGACGGGCTAGTACCTTATCCGGGAGACTGATTCTCTTAACAGGAGCATGCTAGACTGCGTGTGATTTGATCGGATGACCGGGACGCTTTGCCGAGACGCCGGCTTTACCGCGAAAAAGTATATGGACGTCTTGTCCGAAGTCCTCAAGACTGTCAAGCTCGACGGCGCTGTGTTTTACAATGCGGAATTTTCAGCGCCCTGGTGCTTTTGTTCACCTCCCTCGTCGGAGCTGGCGCCATATCTGTCTGTCGGTGCGAAACACGTCATCATCTTTCATCTCTTGACCGAAGGCGGAGGCTATGCGCAGCTCGATGGAAATCAACGACCGCTTCAGCTCTCCGCCGGCGACCTGGTCATCCTTCCGCATGGCGACCCGCATGCATTGAGAAATGGGCCGTTCGTCAAACCGACAGACCATGGGGAACAGGTGAGGCGGGTGTTCGCGCAAGGCCTCAAAGTTGCCCGCATGGGTGGCGGCGGAGAGGTCACAAAATTCATCTGCGGGTATATGGCATGTGACCCGCAACTCAGCCAACCGTTTTTAGGCGGGCTGCCGCCCATTCTGAAAGTCAATGTGCGCTCCGACGCATCAAGCCAATGGCTCGAACAAACCATCCGTTATTCAGTGGATCATGCGGATGGCGCCCAGCCCGGTAGTCAAGCAGTGCTCGCCAGACTGTCCGAAGTTTTGTTCATTGAAGCGCTGCGGCGGTATATCGCAGTCCTGACCCCTGATCAAAAGGGATGGTTGGCCGGTGTTCGTGACCCGGATGTCGGAAAAGCTTTAGGCTTGTTGCATCGCAAGCCGGCCCATCCGTGGACGATCGCGTCACTCGTCAACGAGGTAGGCATTTCGCGATCCGTCCTGACGGATCGATTTCGGCGGTGTCTCTCGGAGAGTCCGATCGCGTACCTCGCGCGGTGGAGACTTTCCCTCGGTGCCCAACTGCTCGTGTCGACGAGCAGCAGCGTGGCTCAGATCGCCAGCGAGGTAGGCTATGAGTCGGAGCCTTCATTCAATCGCGCGTTCAAGCGGCAGTTCGGTTTTCCTCCGGCGCGGTTCCGTAGCCGATCAAGGGCAGCGCACAAAACACGAGCGATCGGTGAGTCGCGCAATACGATCATCTAAGGAGAGATGATGCTGGAACTCAGGCCAGTCTGCGAGCAATGCTGCAAGGCCTTGCCGCCGAACTCGACCGAAGCGCGCATCTGCAGTTATGAATGTACGTACTGCTCCGACTGTGTTGACCACGTGCTGGCTAATGTCTGCCCCAATTGCGGCGGGGGCTTTGTGCCGCGCCCTATCAGACCGTCGAAGAACTGGAGGGGTGACAACTTCCTTGGGAAGGATCCGGCAAGCACTCAGGTCAAGCACCGGTCAGTCGATGTCCGCACGCATCAACTGTTTGCGCAGCAGATTCGCGCCATTCCGCCTGAGAAGCGGTAACGCATGATACGACGAACGACAAGCGAATAGATCTCCCATCCTCGAGGGGACCTCCAATGAAGACCGCCTTTCTCATCTTTCACCGTCTGACGATGCTGGATTTCATCGGCGAGTATGGTATGAACGCATCGCGTGGCCGGCCAGAACAGTAGTGCATCAGACTGATACCGAATATGCGCGTGTCCGCTGCTACCGAGCCTTCTGCGGCAACTCTGGAGCTGGTGGCTGAGCTGGGACGGTGGATGGTGGAGGTTGAAATATCTGATTGTGTAACTGAAGGGGAGGGCCGAGGTTGATCGACGGACTTGGCGGTGGCTGTACGGTCATGCGACGGGTGCCTCCGGGTGGGTCAATAGTGGTCTCAACATTTCCTTGGGAGTCCTTGTAGACCTGCACGCCACCTTCTGGACCCAAGACTTGATTTAAACGTTCTCTCGCGCTTGGCTGTTCAAGCGGTCGATCTTCCGTTGCGAGTAGAAGGCTTGGCCATGCGGTTCCCATGGTAATGATGATGGACAAGACAGTGGTCCGGTACATGAATTATTATACTGCCGTCGTTGAGCTGTGCAAAATCACAGCTGGCGAAATTGCCGTGTTCGCCTAGCGCCTGTCGACGGATTGCGTGGAATGGAGAGTGGACGATGAGTCACGAGAAGACGTTGCAAGTCGCGATATTGCTGTACGATGGCATGACGGCGCTCGACGCAATCGGCCCCTACGAGGTCCTACAGGCGCCGACGCTCGGTACCGATGTGCGTTTTGTGGCGCGCGAAAAGGGTGTGAAGCGAACCGACTTCGGCAGGCTCCGATTAACGGCCGACTATACGCTTGCGGAAACCCCCACTCCTGACATCCTCGTGATACCCGGAACTGCGTTTCCACAGGCGGTGATGGGGGACCAGCTTGTTCTGGAATGGATCGCTCACGCGCACCGGACCACCAAATGGACCACGTCGGTGTGTACCGGCGCATTGGGGCTAGCGGCTGCCGGGGTGCTGAACGGGCTGAAGGCCACCACCCATTGGCTTGCGCTCGACGTGCTGAAACAATTTGGCGCTATTCCGACGAAAGAGCGCGTCGTCCGTCAAGGCAAGATTCTCACGGCCGCCGGCGTTTCATCCGGCATCGACATGGCTCTCACATTGGTTGCCGAAGAGTTCGGTGCCGACGCCTCGCAACTCACCCAACTTCTTATTGAGTACGATCCCCATCCGCCATTCGATACCGGCAGCCCCGACAAAGCACCGCCTTCGATTGTGGATGCGGCGCGCGAGGAGTTCCGCAAGCTGGTGGTCATGCCATAAACGTGTCGAGCATGCCAGCGGGTATGATTCGCACAATGTTTCTACACCTGCCGCAAGTTCCATGAATTGCCGGGGAACACGGGTGCGGTAGTCATCTTGCGGATCCCCGCATTCACCCTGTTCAAAACCTTGAAATTAGTTGTCAGAAATCCTGTCTCACGATAGGTGTAGACGGCGCGCTGGTTCCCAGCGCGAGACAGGATTTCACAATACATCTCAGGGAGGGTATCCATGCATTTCGTCCTCGTGTCAGCGGTAGCCGCGGGACTGGTGTTTTTGCTATGGCAGACGAGGCCCTAGGCCTCGTCCACGAGCTGAAGCATGCCAAGCGGTACCCCTAGACTGGGCGCCGATTCCCGGCGCAGGCCTTATTGATACAACCTATTCCAGAGGGAGGATGTCCATGCGTTTTGTCATCCTATCAGCAGTCACCGCCTCACTGATGCTTGGGACCGGTGCATTGGCTTTGGCGGACGAGACAACAGGTCTCGGGTCCGAGATGAAGAGCGAAATGGGCTCCATGGCCAACGAGGCCAAGGGCGACATGAAGGCCGAGCACGAGCAGATGCGGGAGAATCTCAAGGCCAAGAAGGATCAGATGAAGGCCGACATGAAGACGAAGAGAGAACAAACGAAGGCGGAGATGAAAGCGAGGCGGGATGCGCTAAAGGCCGAGAAACAGGAAATGAAGAAATCGGCCAAGGCCAAAAAGGCCAAATCCCAGAAGAATGCCAAGGAGCCGGCAGAGTCCATGATGCCGAGCTCACACTAACGCACAACCCTTCTCGGCATACGGTAGTTATGCGGACGGCCTCCAGCGGGATACCCGGTGGAGGCCGTCGTCTTTTATTGATAGTGCACCATGTTGAGGCTGTGCGTGAGCCGGAATCATACACGGGTGGCGGGAGGCGGTCTGCTCGGTTACACCACTTGTTCGCAGGGCAGTACAAAGACGTGGAGTGGGAATGCATTGTCGCCCTGGGCTGCCTCTTGGGCCAATCGGAACCGTGTAAATCCGTCGACGAGACGGTAAGCCGATTGTTCCGGTACCGCCGTCAGGATCATTCGGTTGGTCGTAGGGGCAAGAAAGAACTGGCTGGTCGATCCGGTCGCTCCCTTCCCGGCGACGTTGTGCAACTCGCTGAATGCGGACACCTCGTATTCATTCAGCAACGCGTGCACCTGTTCCACGAGCGATTCACGAAAGACGATGACCAACATTTTCATATGCGCCACTCCTGTGCAGAGACATTGTCACGCAACTCACTGGTCTTTTCTCCGTGCGATCTATTGTCGGGGGAGATCCCGACAAATACAAGATCAACAGGTGATCCTGGCATGATTAGGGATCATCGATCGGTCGGCATGAACATGGAGTCCGGCTCGACAAGGACAGAGACGATAGGCTATAAGTGACGTGTTCGATAGCCTACCGGGGGTATGAACAAGAGCGGTACGATGCAAGAATATGCCTTATATTTCGGAATCTGCTGCGTCATTCTCGCTGTGTATATGCTTGCCAAGGGGTTCATTGCGGCATCCAAGCAGCGTAGCGAGGATCATTCAACCACGCTGGTTCCAGCCTATGTCTATGGAATCGTGGCGTCGATCCTCCTTACATTTGGGCTGGGGTTTTTACGTTTAAAATTACCCTGGTGGGGGTTTCGGATCGTATTCCCCGGTACGACTCTGCTCTTTCCCGCACTGATCTATCTCGTGGGTCGGCGCCCTCCAAAGCCCAACAGTCTTGATCGAGTCGACGCATGACATCGGCACATTCGTTTTGACCGGGTATCCCGCACTATTTTGCGATCGTAATACTTGGCACGCCGGAGCGCGGCACTTCAGTGACCGTCATCTGGAACAGCTGCGACAGCAGCTTGAATGCTTCCCGGTTCCAGCGAGCCTGTGGCCCGATCGTCTTCACACCATAATAGTGCCCATGAGATTGCATAACGAGATCCAGCCCGGACGGGGACGACGGTGACACAATCAGATCCATCGTCTTGACTGGATTCTCCGCCACCTCGGGTGTGCGGCTGTCTTTGTCGACATGGTATTCCGGGTCTTCGTCAATGGAAAGCGCGAGAAAATTCAACATGGCGTTGAAGCTTCGCAGTCGAAAATCGCCTTTGAGCGGCCAGTCACCGCCATAATGCCCCGGGCGAATATCGAAGGTGACGTCATGCGTGAGTCCAAGTTCATTCTCATTCTGGAGGCGGGCTCGCTCTTCTGGTGCCAGCAAATCCGGGTCGTAATTGGTGATGAGCGTACCGCCTTCAACCTGTTTTCGTAACGTGTACGTCCTATCCGGCGCGTTATACACCACCTGATAGTCCTGTTCGAGAGCTTTGAATCCCTCCGCCGTCACCGAGTCGGCAGGGATCGTCCAACTTCGTTCGACGCTCAGCGGTTCCACATAGAGGCTGTTGTGGTCTTGAATGGCCGACAGATGGAGGACCACGCGCCGGAACATCTCATAGCCGGCCTTATCGGACGGATTATTACGATAGGCGACTGTCCCACCGTTGTGATTGAGCCGGAACTCTTTGGCCATACGTCTGAGGAGCAAATGGATATCGATGCCCTGTCGCAGGAGCAGAGTCAGCTTGGCTTCGTGAAATGGCGTGAGCAAACGCTGGGTAAACTCCTCGCCTTCGATCGGGGCGATGCTGATGGTCGGGTTTTCAGCCACGCTCCCGCCGATGACCGGCAAGATGGTCCGGCTGGCATCGCCGGTGAGAGCCGGCGTGGCTCCGGCCGTAAACCGAAAATCAAAGGTCGCCGCGACATTGGAGACGCCGGTGAAGTGAATCGGTTGATGGTGTTGGGCTCTGGCGATATTGACGAGCAGTTGCTTCGACTGCGCTTCGATGATGGCATCGTCATAGGCAATGACGGCTCGATTCAAACTAATCGGCGAGAGGCATCCCGATAGAACGAGCGAATAGGTGACGACCAATATGCTGCACCACGCGGGGGCAAACACCTTGTGCTTTATCAATCCATCACCTCGCTCCGAACGTCGACGGAGATCGAGCGCGATTTGTACCATATCAACCCAGCGATGCCTAGGAGGTGAAATGGGAAGGAGAGGGCCTTATGCGATAACAGGATGCGGCTCCGTGGTTCCGACTCGTTGAACCGTCATCTGCACGGGCATATTCGGGCGCAAGGTCATGAAAGGTTCTGGTTGGATGACTTGCCCATCGATCAGACGCAACCGGATTGTCGATGCCACTGTCGCCAAGATCAACAGACCTTCCAATTCGGCGAAGGACTCGCCGAGGCACCGATGCCCTCCGCCACCGAACGGAAAGTAGCTGAAGGCCGGACGGGTCCGTGTGTTCTCTTCAGAGAACCGTTCAGGATCGAATCGATGAGGATCTGGGAACCAGCGCGGATTGCGATGCAGATTCCATGGACTGATGAAGACCCGAGCGCGAGCGGGAAGTACCGCGCCGGAAGGAAGCCGGTCCTCCGCCTGTCCGATGCGCGTATGTAAGATCCAGGCGGGAGGAAAGAGCCGCAAGGACTCATCCCAAACCATCCTGGTATACCGCAGACGAGGAACATCCGCCGCGGTCGGGCGGCGATTGCCCACCACGGTCTTGAGTTCATGGGCCAGCTGATCGCGGACCGACCGAAATTGTGAGAGGAGAAACCATGTCCAGGTCAGGGCATTGGCGGTGGTTTCGTGGCCGGCGAGCAAGAAGGTCATGAGTTCATCGCGGATTTCCTCATCCCCCAATGGACGACCTTGTGCGTCTTTTGCGGCCAGCAATAACGACAACACATCGTCATGCCGATGAGGAGATGTCCGCCGCTCGCGAATGAATCGACGAATCATCGTTTCCATCGAGCGGTGACCGAGGGAGAATTGGCGATGGAGTCTCGTCGGAACCCAGAGAGGAGTCAATCGCTCGAACAGAGAGTCGTACTGGAATTTGACTAACTGTTGGCCGGTGGTGATGGCGCCTTTAACCGCGGGAGCCTCGGCATGGATATCCTGTCCGAAGAGCAGGCGCCAGATAACCGAAAGAGTCAGGTCCGTCATTTCCCGGCCGATATCGACGGTCATCCCATCATGCCAGTCGGCGACGAGGTCGTGAGCCTTACCGGTAATCAGATCGGCGTATGAGCTAACGTGGTCTCCGTGAAAAAACGGCAAAAAAAGCCGCCGTTGATGGTGATGGATCCCGCCTTCCGTGTGGAGGACGCCTTGGCCAAAAATTCGAGATTCCACCGGAGGGACCGGGGCTTTTCGATAATTGTCTTGATTGGTCACGAGCACATGTTTGACGTCGGTGGGATGGTTGAGCACGTACAAGGCTAATCCCGACTCCCGTAAAAGGAGTTCGGCGGCCAACCCCATTGGAGCCTTTGCCACATCACCATACGCCTGGCATCGCAGGAGAAAACCCAGGCTGTCCCGGCGAAGCTCTGGGAAAAATCCCCACCACCGAGAACCCGGCCGGCCGGGAAAGGGTGGAGGTTAAAGCGTCTGATCCCACCAGCGTCGCGTTCGGTGCCCATGCAAGGAATGGTTCCGCAGACAGAGCCTTCTTACGAGGCAGGCTGCGACCGAAGTTATAGTCGACTTTGAACTTCTGCGTTCGGAATTCGACTTCTTCTTCGC
>CAZNBG010000071.1:0-10538 GCA_964570915.1 uncultured Nitrospira sp.
CGGTTGCGACATCGCGTATTTGCTGAACGGCTGAAGTGGGTACCTGAACGAGCCTACCGGCTCGAAGCCGATGTGTACGATACTTGGAGCACCTCGATCGGGGTATTTGCAGGTGATACCAGATTGCTAGGATTAGTCCGCATGACTCATGGGCCCGTCCCGTTCATGTTGGAGAGTGAATTCAGTGCCTGCCTTGTGGGAAACCACTGTGTTCGCAAAGAAACCGATACGGCGGAAATTACTCGACTTGCTGTTGACCCAGCGATCGCAGATCGTGGCCTGTCTGCAAGGCTGATGAAAATGATCTTCAAGGGCATGTATCAATGGTGTCTGCTGCATAATGTCCGCTACACCTATATGGTGGTGGAACACAGACTCTTGCGGGTGGTTCAACGCATGGGATGGCCCTGCCGGGCCATAGGGGAGCCGGTAGCGTTACCTCCGGCTGAGGTGTTTTCGATCGGAGGATTGCTTGATCTGGACGAATTTAGATCCCAAGCCTCAACGTGTCGTCCTGCTATGCTGGACTGGCTGACAACGACAACGCTGGTTCCCAGCCTGGAACACGGCTACCGATCAGTACTGGGCCAAGAAAGAGATGGAGTGGAATATGCACAGTTAGCCGAAGATCGGCTACTGGTGCGCGCAGCCTAGCTGCTTCGGTGGTAAGGTAGCGGTTGGCACTCAGCTAGGGCGAGTGAATGCCTAGCTGGCCGTTGGCAACCCATGGAGGGCGGGTAGACCGTGCTCTATGGCGGTTGCGACAGCTTGAGAACGGGAAGTCACCTCTAGTTTGGAGAAGATGCTCTCAATATGGAATCGTATTGTTCGCTCACTGACCCCCAGAATCTTGCCAATTTCCCAATTGGTCTTTCCGTTCTTCATCCAATTGAGGATCGTGACTTCTCGCGAAGAAAGTTCCTTGACGCATCGATCTGTTTGCGACACAGATTTTGGAGCGGTTCGTAGCAGGGCCATATGAATGTAATAGCCCGCGTATTCGACGAGGGGAACCAATCGCTTTGCATCGAGAGCATGTTCACTGGCGAACGAACAGAAAGTGGCAACTCCACAGGCCTGATCTACCGAGCCTGTTGTGATGCCATCACAGAGGCCAAACTGCCTCGCAGTGGCGATAAACTCATGTTCCTTCTCGGAAGACATGTGCTGATAAATCTCTCGCCAATGTTGCGTGCCTGGTGATTTCAAGGCTGACTGGAATACCGGGTCGACGTCCGCAAAGCCATTTTTCCAGTACATATAAAGCCATTCATCTGGATAACTGGCGTTGACGACATTACTGAATCCAGCAAACGTCCGATCGGGCCCGAGGCGGGCAAGGCCTCCTAAGGCCCTCGTGAAGGAAAAATGGTTTTGGAATAGAACGAGCACATCCCGCACATGATCTGGAGTCTCTGCCTGCATCGCGTAATGGAGGACTTCAAGAAAGTTCCGGCACTCAGACTTGGAGAGCGCGTCGAAGGCAGTCCGCGGGAAAGGTTGTTTCGTTGACGTATGAGCCATAGAGACCCTCCTGTCCTTTGGGGACGTGACTATATACCATAGGAATTATCCAAAAATCAGATGAAAATTACGGTAGGGCCTTTTAAATATCATCTATAGGGCTGATTGTCCCCATACTCACACCGCATCTCCCTATTTACTTTTGCCTGGTATGAGAAGATCATCCCTAAAAAGTGAAGGTCAATTGTTGTAAGCCTGCAAGACAGGACAAACAATTTAGCAGGATGCCAAGATACGGATGCAAGCATGGCTCATCGGTAGGTTCGTCATTGCATTCATCCTATCGTATTCTCTCCTGGACCCAACGGTGGCCGGTGCCCAAGCCCTTCGCTTTCAGCCTCAGGGAGCGCGCGCCGCAGGACAGGGCAATGCATTCGCGGCAGAAGCCGATGATGCATCAGCCATCCACTACAACCCGGCCGGGTTGACCCAAGTAACAGGGGTCCAAAGCATCGTTGGGCTAAATTTAGTCGGGGGATCCGTCAAGTTCAAGAGCCCGACTGGTCTTGATAGCCGGGGCGACTTCAACGGGAGCGTTAACTGGCCTCCTCCCAGTAACTTCTATTTCAGCGCCAATCTGGCATCAGTTGGATTACCCACTCTCTCGCCGGTGACAGTCGGCATTGGGGTGACTTCGCCGTTTGGCTTGAATACCCAATACCCGATCGATGGCCCATTCAACACGGCTGTGACTTCGGCGGCGCTCCCACTGATCGACATCAAGCCCACCGTCGCCTACAAGATCAGCGAGGAGCTGTCGGTAGGTGTGAGCGCGGATATTTACACGTTTGCGAGCTTTCTTGGGGAAGGCCATGCAGAGCAGAAACAGGTGAGCTCCGGGGCTTTGGTTCCACAGGGGGCATCTATCGAACTGAACGGAACAGGGACTGGGGCAGGTGTAACGGCCAGCATGCTCTTTACTCCCGTGAGGAATGGAGCCGGTAAACCGATCATGTCCATCGGGCTAGTCTATCGCAGTCAGGCGGTCTTACCCTTGAATGGCTCGTTGTTAGTCAATGGGACGAAGATGGCCGATGCCTCCACCGATCTTGTGTTGCCGCATATATTTACCGGGGCCATCGCTATCTGGCCGGTGCGCACCGGCGTGAGAGAGTGGAAGGTTGAGCTCAATGTCGAATATGTGGGCTGGAGTTTGAACAGGAATCTTGATATCCACCTTTCAAACGGATCAACGATTCCCCAGCCGCAACAGTGGAACAATGTGCCGGTGATTGCACTGGGAACCGAGCATAAGTGGCTGAATCCACAGTGGCTGCCGCATTGGGACATCGCGGTGCGTACCGGCTATACCTATACACAGGACCCGGTCCCTGGTCGAACGTTCAACCCCGGCACCATTTCTTTGACGGCTCATACCTTGTCTCTTGGTGCGGGTTTCCTTTGCAAGGGAGCAGGGCGGTTTCTGGGGGTGATACCCTGCAGCGGAGAGTCTACTCTGTGGCCGAAAGGCATGGGTCTGGATCTTGCCTATCAAGAATGGTTCTATGAATCACGCACTGTTGTCGCCAATTTGAATCCAACTGTCGACGGAACATACGATGCCTTCGTGCACTTAGGTACGCTCAGCTTGCGGACTCTCTTCTAGGTGGCGGATGTTCACGACTTGGCAAGCGCCCGACGGAGCTCCGAGACGGTCTCGGCATTGAGACCGGCCTCCCGCAGCGCTTCATCGCTGGCCGAAGCCAGCTTGTCCAGACTGCCGAACCGGCTCAAGAGCTGACCGCGCCGAATTTCGCCAATTCCGATCACCTGGTCTAGTTTGGAACTCACCAGCGACTTGCCCCGCAGTTTCCGATGAAAGGTAATCGCGAAACGATGGGCTTCATCGCGAATCCGTTGCAAGAGATGGGTGGCCGGAGCGGTGGCTGTGAGCGTAATCGGGTTTTTTCTGCCGGCAAGGAATATCCGCTCCTCTTTTTCCCTCCGCGCTTTTGCCAAACCGAGAATGGGCAGACCTTGCTGCCCGACCTTTTTCAGCCCTTCCATAGCGGCGCTCAATTGCCCGAGTCCTCCGTCTATAAGGATCAAATCCGGTCGAGCTAGCTCCTGAGTCTCGCCGTAGCGCCGTGTGATGACTTCTTTCATGCTGGCGAAGTCGTTAGCCCCGACCACCGTCTGGATCTTGAATCGGCGGTAGTCCACCTTCTTCATCTGCCCATCTTCCCACACCACCATTGAGGCGACGGATTGGTTGCCCATCGTGTTGGAGATGTCGAACCCTTCAATGCGACGAGGAGCGCGTTCCAGACGCAGCAGCCGTTTCAGCTCTTCACCGGCTTGTTGGTCGAGTTCTTCGTTACGCAGATGGTCGGCAACCGCCGAGGCCGCATTTTCCTCGGCCAGGAGCACCAGCTGATGTTTGACGCCCCGCTCAGGCGCCAGGACGCGGACGGATTCTCCGCGTTTGTCAGAAAGCCATTGCTCGATCAGCGCGCGATCGTCCAGATCGGTCGGGACCAAGACCTCTTTCGGTGGCTGGCCGTCCTTATTGTAAAATTGCTCGATCGCGGAGCGGACGAGTTCATTGTCCGGCGCATCCGCGGACTGTGGCCAGAAGAAATCCTTCCGTCCGATCAACAAGCCGCCACGTACGAACAAGATTTGGAGGTCCACCGCCGCACCTCGCCGCGCGAGCCCAAGCACATCCTGATCCATGGCCGACGTCTGGGTGATGCGCTGTTTTTCCAGCATTCGTTCGATCTTAAAGAGGCGGTCTCTCAAGCGAGCGGCTTCTTCAAACTGTTCCTGTTCCGCGGCCGTTTCCATTTTGGCTCGGAGGTCGTCGAGTAACTCATGATCGCGCCCCTCCAGAAATTGTCGAACTTGTTTGACGATCTGATGATAGTCCTCTTTCGACTGGTGGCCCGTGCAAGGTGCCATACAACGCTTGATTTCGAACTCGATGCAGGCACGCTCAGCTGTCCCGTCGATATCGATAGAGCAAGTGGCGAGCGGAAAGACGTGTTTGATCACCTTCAAGGTCTCACGGAGGGCGTTGGCCGGCGTATAGGGACCGTAGTACAGCGCTCCGTCTTTTTGCACACGGCGCACGATCGAGAGCCGCGGGAAATCTTCCTTAATCGGCAACCGCACATAGGGATACTGCTTGTCGTCCCGCAAGACGATGTTGAATCGGGGCTTGTGGCGCTTGACCAGATTACTTTCGAGAATCAGGGCTTCGAGCTCAGACCGAGTCACCATCGTTTCCAGGTCGGTGACTTGGCTGACGAGCAGGCTGGTCTTCGGACTGTGGTCCGTCCCTTTCTGGAAGTAGGAGCGGACTCGGTCAGCCAATACTGCCGCTTTCCCGATGTACAGGATCTCCCCCTGTGCGCCCTTGAACAGGTAGACCCCTGGATTGCCGGGCAGGTGCGCGAGCTTGCTTTGAAGTGGCGCGGTCATACCGCGGTAATACCCTTGGTTATCAGCCGGAATTTGATGGACTGAAGACCTCGATATTTTACGGCGTGGAGGTTAGACGAGCAACCTGGTCAGCGACGATCCAGGCCTAGAACCGGCGGCCGATTGCGTATCTATCTCAGCGTTCGCACAAACGAAGGGCTGAGAGAGCCTCGGGCAACTTCGGCTACCGGCCCTTTCATGGTCAGGCTGAAGTCGGGAGCGACATCGATTTTCAGCATGCCGCCCGGCATCTTCACGGTGACCGGACTCTTGACCAATCCGAGGCGAACCGCCGCGCTGGCTGCCGCGCAAGATGACGAGCCGGATGCTTGTGTCTCTCCGGCGCCTCTCTCCCAAATTAGGATAAAGATTTCCTTGGACCCCGTCGGGACGGCTAATTGCACATTGGTCCGTTTGGGGAATAGGGCATGATTCTCCAAGGCCGGGCCGAGCGTCAACAGCTCTTGCCGGGACCAGGACTCGGCCGCCGGTTTGAACACCACGCAATGAGGATTACCCACACTGACGCCGGTGAAGACCAACGAATACCCGGCTGCCTCGATCGGCTGCTGAATCAATTCGGGTACATCGAGCGAACAGGGGAGCGCGCCTGGCTTGAACGTGGCGATTCCCATCTCGACGGTCACGGCACGTGCGTCCCTATGCCGGTCCACATGAAGGTCAATGGTGGCCACCCCGCCTTTTGTCTCGACTGTGAAATGGTTCTTCTTGGTCTTGCCGGTGGGGTGGAGATAGCGGGCAAAGATCCGCAGGCCGTTCCCTGACTTTTCCGCCTCGCTGCCGTCTGGGTTGAAGATGCGCAGGCCGAAATCGGCCTTCTTTGATGGAACTGGCACCAAAATACCGTCGCTGCCCAACCCCCAGTTGCGGTCGCAGACCGACGAGATATTTTTAGGCGAAAGCTTGAACGTCAGCTCTTTGGGGTCCATCACGAGATAGTCATTGCCAAGCCCGTGACCACGGAAAAAGGCATTCTGCATGCCGAGGCTCCTTGGTATCTGATGGTTTGTGAAGCCCACTTCGACTCAGCGAGGCGAGCGTGAAGCGAAGAACAATACTGTGAGTGTCCCGGAATCGTCAATGGGGTGAAGAAGGCCCGATGAAATCCTGTCAGCCTTTACGAACAACGGACGACGAGTGGCGCTCAAGAAGTTAGACGATCTTTACATGGGTGGGCCGTTCGATGAGCTCGATCTCATAGCCGTCGGGAGCATCGAGAAAGATAAATCGACTCCCGGAGGAAGTTTTCGTCGGGCCATCGGTAATCGTGATCCCCTGTGCATTGAGAGCTGCGATCGTGTCATCGAGGTTTTCAACTTGGAAGGCCAGATGGACAAGATCTTCCTGGACCTTGACGGGTCCGCTCGGCGGAAAGCTGGTCAGTTCGATCAGCTCCTCGCTGTTGGGTACTGTTAAGAAGGCAAGGTGTGATCCGCGAGGAGAGATCTTCCGCTCAATGACCTCAAGGCCCAGCACGGTGGTATAGAACCGAATGGTTTCGTCGAGATCGCTGACCCGCATTCTCGTATGGAGCAGCTTTGTGATCTTCATAAGAAAAGCTTATCGCGGATCGAGCATAGCGGATCGTACGAGTTTCTATGAAAGCATGCGATCAGCTACCTGCTCCGCCTCGCCGGTCCTGCCGTCTTGCGTAATAACATCTCGGCGCTGCCCGGAATCAGAAAGTTGGGCATGGGGCCGATCTCTTGAAAGCCGTGTTTCTTGTAGAAAGCCCTCGCTGGTTCGTTGAAATCCGATACACAGGCAAAGAGGTTCTTGGTTCGTTCGAAGACGAGCTGTTCAATGTGCGTCAAGAGCTGACCCCCGATACCTTTGTGGCGGGCCCACCCGGCCACGCCCAAGAGTTCGAGATAATCGCCCACCAAAAATTTCTGTTTCACGATGGCAATGCCCGCCACGTGACCAACGAGGGCAATCACATAACAGTCACCACCTTTAGGGATTTGGAAAAAAAGGTGGTTCCAATTCGTTTGTGTGTAGCCGAGCTTCTGCCACGGGTCGGATTCTCCCAGCAGTTGGACCACCGCCTCCCGATCGTCCGAATCCATGGCTCTGATCGTCTGTGTTGTCATGGAGTCGAGGGCGTACAATTCAACAACTCGCTGACGGTCATTGGTTGGAGTCCCTTCCTGGGAAGAATGTCCGAGGTCAGTTGTTCAATGACCTGACGGGTTTGCTTGCCTTTCCCGTTCGCATGAAAGACGACGATACTGCCGGGTTTCGCGCGTGTGCCGACTCTGGCGAGAATCTGCCCGGCTGAGAGCGTGGGGTCCGGATCGCCTGATTCGATATTCCATTGGATGAACCGCAGGCCGAGCATGTTCACCACGGCGATGGTCACATCGTTGTACTCTCCATATGGTGGCCGGAACAATGTCGCCTCATGCGCATAGCGCTCGTGCAGCGCTTTGACCGGGCCGAGAATCTCCATCCGTTGTTCATCCGCATCGTGCATGGGAAGATGGGCGTGCACGTCACCATGCGTGCCGACTTCGAAAAAGTCTATGACCAGCAGATGATCCACTTCTACCTCATGTTTGGCCATCCAGTTGCCCGACATGAAGAAGGTTGCGGGGATACGGTGCTTGACCAGATAGTCGATCAAAGGCTGATCGTAGCCCGGCCCTTTGCGCACCGGGCAGAGATCGAACGTCAGTGCCACTCCCGGGCAGCGAGGCGGACCAGACTTGATGACTTGTGCACCGCTTTCCGCCGGAGGCAAAAGCCCTAAGGACCCTGCCGCTAGAACTCCGAGCAACACTCCTGGCACAAGTTGTCGCCGCATGAAGGTTAGTATACATCAACCGATGAGGAAGGATTTGACCCTCTGCATTTCGGCTGTTACGGTGTTGCCTATGCATCTGCCTTCCTGGGAAATCGGACGTGCATTGGGAATTCCCATCCGCGTCCATGCCTCATGGTTCCTAGTCTTTCTCTTGGTGACTTGGACGCTATCGACCGGATATTTGCCGGAAAGTCTGCCCGGTCTCCCTCCTGAGCGCTATTGGGCGATGGGCCCCGTCGCGGCGGTGCTCTTGTTTCTCTCCGTCCTGCTCCATGAGCTGGGCCATTCCTACGTCGCGTTGTACTATCGCATTCCGATCGAGCAGATCACGCTGTTCATTTTCGGGGGTGTGGCCCACATGCGGAAGGAGGCTCCTACGCCGCGGGCTGAATTCTTAATCGCGTTAGCCGGACCCGCCGTGAGTTTTGTGATCGGTGGCACCTGTTTTGTGCTCGTCGTGCTGGCAGAGGCCATCCAACGGCAGCACGGCTTACAGGGGTTGATCATGCTCGGCGCCTTGCTGGGCATGGTCAATATGCAACTCGGGCTCTTCAATCTTATTCCCGGTTTTCCACGGGATGGCGGACGAGTGTTGCGGGCGGGTCTCTGGGCTTGGGGAAAGGATTTTTATCGAGCCACGAAACAGGCGGCGGTGATCGGACTCGCGTTTGGAATCATGCTTGGACTATTGGGCCTGGGCATCCTTTACGGGGCCCTGAGGGGAGAATTACCTTCTTCGATGCTCTCGAACGGGGGATGGGTTCTCCTCATCGGCATGTTCCTCTTCGCCGCGGCATTGGCGAGCCGCCGCCAAGCCGCCACGCGGCAGTCGTTGGCAGTCATCCCCATCCGTGATCTGATGGTGACGACGGTCGCTTCGATTCCTTCACAGTGTACGCTTGAGGAGGCGGTGAACCAGTATTTCCAGCCTTATGGATATGGTGGTTTTCCTGTATTGGAGGATGGGCGGCTCGTGGGGCTGGTCACTGTGTCGGAAATTCAAACCGTCCCGCCCGCACTTTGGGCCTGGCGCCGGGTGGAACAGGTGATGAACCCACTCGCTGAGTCCTTGGTGATCGAACCGGATGTGTCCGTGATTCAGGCTCTGGAACGGATGGCTCGTGAGGGGCGGGATCGGCTGATCGTCATGCACGATGGAGAGATCGTCGGACTCGTGACCCATTCGGCCATTGTGCATTTTCTGCAACTGAGAGGGTCCTCAGGCCGCAGGTAAGGTCACGTTCAATCGGCGATTCGGGGTGGGTCCTATCAGTCGGCCCGCGCCACGGAAATATTTTGCGCGATGGCGACGCGAATAAGGTGAACCACGAGTAGAAGTCCGTAGACGACGCAAAAGAATTTGAACGTGACGCGATAAAAGTCCATCAGAAGAATCGGTAAGCAGAGGGCGAACAATAGGCTCGCAATCAGCGTCGCGAACGTCAGCGCGCGGCAAAATTCATAGGACGGTTCTTTCCCAACCGGTGTGAGCGCTCGCGCGTACCGCTCGGCTCGTTGCACGCGAGCCGCACGGAGCGACTCCTCCGGCGATCCCCAATACCGGATTCTAAAGTAACCATACAGAATGAACACCCAGGGGATGGACCACAGAGGCCAGTAGAGGTGGCCGGTGTCGTCTTCTTGGCTGATGAGTGACGCATAAGACGGGGCATAAATCAGCGCGAGTGGCAGGATTCGTTCATCTTGTGGGCGTTCTCCCTCCGGACCGCCGTGGATCAGTTCTCGCTCGAACAACGGATATCCATATTTCAGAATGACCAGTGCAATCGCCGCACTCATCGTCTTGTCGGGGATGTACCGCACGCAGTTTTGAAACCAATTGACGACATACCAACTGATGTTTTCGCTCCAGCTCACCCCGAATGCCAATTCGAGGTACGACTGAACGACCGCTTCCCAGTGTGAAATCCGAAGGCTGAGAGATTCGGCGACTGCAGGGTTCAAGGCAAAGATGGCACGTTCATGAAGAGCTGATTGTACTAATGTGCCGGGTATACTCATGACGACGGCACCCGCCACACCGAAACTGAGCAAGAACCAGGTATGAGCCAGTCCGGAGCTCTTGCCGGTGCGCACGTATTTTAAAAAACTCGGCTGCCGGGCCAACATTCCCCAAAACAGTGCTCCTGTCATATTGACCAGAGACCAGGGAAAGATGATGACATCCGCTCCTGCGTCAGGATAGAGGAGCCAATTCACGACGGAGTTTGAGAGCAATGCCGCGATCGCTCCCCACCATGGACCGAGTAGGATGGCCACGAGGGCGGTGCCCGTCATATCGAGAAACAGAATGCTCTCCAGATGCCGGCTCAGCGTCAGGCCGACATAGTTGAGGAGCACCCCTGCCGCAACAATGACGCCGATTTCATACAACAGCAGGTAAGACGACCCGCGCAATGGTGTTGACGAAAAGAAGTCGACGCTTGGGGCGGGGTCTGCAAGGGGGCGCTCCGGGTGGGTCGACGATCTCTCTTCTTTCTTAGAATGGACGCGCTGCTGAATGTCCAGCAGCTTTTCCATGACGGTGAGAAGCGCGGCCATGAATCCCGCGATCGTCCCCCCCCAACATCATGAGTTCTTTGCCGTATTCTTCAACCATGCGAATAGCCCCCACGCCTTGCTGGAAGACATTTTAGCACGGAAGCACGCCACTCACCAGAAAACGGCCGAAAGTTGCAACGACAGGTTCGCCACTGTTGCCGACCGCCATCGCACCGGTGTTGATGCCGATCCCGAGCCCCAT
>CAZNBG010000072.1:0-10505 GCA_964570915.1 uncultured Nitrospira sp.
GTTGTCACCGATCGGATGACCACGGGCCGGCCAGGGGTCGTGGCGGAGGAGGCCGGGAAGGAGTGTCGAGAAATGTTTGGCGACGAATGCGAAGATCGTGAAATCCGTCGTGTCCGAGTTAGTATCCCGTTCACCGGACATCATCCTGATCCTTGTGACCAATCCCCTGGATGCCATGGTCCATGTGGCGCGCCGCGTCAGCGGTCTTTCGAAATCGAAAATTATTGGAATGGCCGGCGTGTTGGACTCGGCAAGAATGCGCACCTTCATCGCCGCTGAGCTGGATGTGTCCGTGACGGACGTCCAGGCAATGGTGTTGGGCGGACACGGCGATACGATGGTCCCGCTACCGCGGTATACGACCGTGAAGGGAAGACCGGTGTCTGAACTCATGTCGAAAGAGAAGCTGGACGCCATCGTCAAGCGAACGCGCGATGGGGGGGCTGAAATCGTCGGCCTCTTGAAAACAGGCAGTGCGTTCTATGCGCCGTCCGCCTCGGCCGTGGCTATGGTTGAGGCCATCCACAAGGATCAGAAGCAGGTGATGCCGTGCGCGGTGCTGTGCGACGGTGAATATGGACTGAAAGACGTCGTGGTGGGGGTTCCGGTCAAGATTGGACGGGGCGGAGCTGAACAGATTCTGGAATACGAACTGACCGCTGACGAGCGAACGGCCCTGGACACGTCGGCTAACGCGGTGAGAGAACTCTGTCACGTCGTCGATCGGCTGATGACCTAAAGACACCCGTCACGCATCATCCTTTATCAACGGGGGGCAATGGGAACTCGTGTGGCAGCGACGAGGGCCATTCGTCCGCTTGACATTCGGAGAAACGCTGCAGTACAGACATCGGGTTAGACAGTCAACCGTTTGAGGAGAGAGGAAGCTATGAAATTTCTTGAAGATCCGATGCAGACGATGTGGGCGGGATTTGCGCTCTCCATCGTATTGATAGTCATATATTTGGGCTTAACCGGCATTGGCGCGGGCGAAGCCGAGTGGGCCTCGCTGATCCTTCGTTGGGTTCACTTCCTGGCCGGGATCACGTGGATCGGGCTCCTCTATTTCTTCAACTTGATCAATGCCGCTTTCTTGAAAAGCCTGGATGGGCCGACCAAGAATATCGTGATTCCGAAACTCATGCCCGCGGCGCTCAATTGGTTCCGGCATGGAGCCACGGTGACCGTCATCGCCGGTGTGTTGTTGTACGGCCACATGTATCACAAAGGCGGAACAGGAGCCGTGGCCTTGGCGATCGGTGGGCTGCTCGGTATCATCATGATGGGCAATGTCCATGGGATTATCTGGCCGAACCAGAAGAAGATTATTGCCGCAGTGAACGCAGCGGCGCAGGGGACGCCAGCGCCGCCTGAGATGGCTCAATGGGGGCGAACTGCATTGCTGGCTTCTCGTGTGAATTTCATGCTCTCGATTCCCATGCTGTTTTTCATGGGAGCCGGCAGCCATTTTCGCTAAGGGGTCACTTCGCCGGTGAGCTGAGCTCACCGGCGAAGTGTTCCATCGCCAACCTTCATGCCTCTCCTGCCCTCTATGCCCAGCCTCGGACTAGGCCTGCTAGGCCTAACTACTTGAGATTCAGGCCCATTTAGGCTTCTCGCCTTGACGGATGAAGAGAGGGAGCCGTATAGTACGGCCTCAGCCTGAAAACTTATTGGTAGGTCAGCTATGCCTGTGGCTGTGGAACCGCGTCTTGTCCAACAGATAGAGGGTGCTCCTTGGGAAATCGAGGGGTATCTCAAAGTCGGTGGCTATGAAGCCTGGAAGCGGTGTGTCAAGGAGCTGAAGGCCGCGCAGGTGATCGATGAGCTGAAGAAGTCCGGCCTGCGGGGACGGGGCGGCGCAGGGTTTCCCACGGGAATCAAATGGGACAAGGTTCTCAATCACCGCGTAAAAGAGCGCTATTTCGTCTGCAATGCCGGCGAACACGAACCGGGTACGTTTAAGGATCGCCATCTGTTGAAGACGTTGCCGCATCAATTGATCGAAGGTTGTCTGATCGCGTCCTACACGGTGCAGGCAAAAGCATCCTTCATTTATGTGAATCATGAGTACCATGAAGAGCGGGAGAATCTGAAAAAGGCCTTGGCCCAGGCGAAAGAGCGGGGACTTCTCGGGAAGAATGTATTTGGCAGCGGCGTCGATATCGAACTGGAAATCTTTGAAGGCCATGGAAGCTACGTCGCCGGCGAAGAGACAGCCATGTTAGAGTCGATGCAAGGCCGTCCGGCAATGCCGCGGCAGAAGCCACCGTTCTATCCGACGGACTTCGGCCTCTATGGCAAACCGACCCTCGTCAATAACGTTGAAACGTTATGCAATATTCCCCGGATTTTGTACAAAGGTGCCGGGTGGTTTATCCAAGCTGGGACGGAAAAATGTCCAGGCACCATGATGTTTTCACTGAGTGGCGCAATCAATCGGCCAGGTGTGTACGAAATGCCGATGGGTGTGACGATCCGAGATCTGATCGAACAATGCGGCGGCGGCATTCCCAATGGCCGCAAGATCAAGGCGGTCTTTCCAGGTGGCCCGGCCTTCTCGATGGTGACGGCTGACCAGCTCGACCTTCCCATGGACTTCGATTCGTTGAAGAAAGCGGGTACGGGGTTAGGATCGGCCGGCGTGATTGTTGTCGACGATGCGACGTGCATGGTGGCGAAGACGTTGCACTTTTCCAATTTTTTCAAGGACGAGAGTTGTGGCCAGTGTCCTCCTTGCCGCATGGGGACGATCAACTTGGCTGCACTGATGAAGAAAATAGAAGAGGGGCAGGGCACTGAAAAAGACCTGGACAGTCTTCTCCAGCTCTGTGGTTTTGTCAAAGGAACAGGGTACTGTACCCTCGTGACCGGTGCATCGGTCTTGGTGCAAAGCAGTCTGAAGTTATTCCGTCGCGAATATGAAGATCATATTCGCCTGCAGCGCTGTCCCTATCAGCATGTACCGGCCGAGATCGGTGCTCATTCTTAGGAGGAGTCATGCCGCGAGTGACCTTCCTTCATTCAGACGGACGAAGCGGCGAAGTGGACGCGAACATTTCGCTCCTCGATGCCGCGAAAGAAGTGGGTTTTCGATTGAATCACGATTGTGGAGGAAATGCCTCCTGCACGACCTGCCGTGTGGAGGTTCAGACGGGGCATGAGCATCTCTCGGAGATCGATTTCGACGAGCAAGACCTGCTGGATCGGGAAGCGTTGACCGAACCCTGGCATCGTCTTGCATGCCAGGCGCGTATCTTGGGAGATGTCGTTGTGCGCGTGCCCGAAGCCAAATGGGAGAATCCAACGACAGCGACGACAGAGGCGTGGGGTTGATATTCGGTAAAGAGGTGTTAGACTAACAATCTAGCCTGTTGATGCGGGCTGGAACGATCCATAGAGGAGGAAGACGATGGTTACGATTACACAGGTTGCGGAACAGAAGATCCGGGAGTTGATGGCCGAGGAAAAAGAGGTGGTCGGGCTGCGAGTGTACGTTCGCGGCGGCGGGTGTCATGGCTATCAGTACGGCATGGCCTTCGAGTCCAAAATGGCCGAGGATGATACGGTCATCGAGATGGGCGATGTGAAGCTCATCATGGACTCGCAGAGCGCGCCCCTGCTTCAAGGCGCGGAAGTCGACTACGTGGACAGCGTGCAGGGTTCGGGCTTCTCAATTAAGAATCCTCAGGCCAAAACGACATGCGGCTGCGGCAGCTCGTTTAGCGCGTAGGCATCGCCACGGGATCGCCGTAGGAAGCCGGCAATGACCTCCAGGTTGGGACCGCTCATTCTTATGAGCGGTCCCAACTGTTTACTCCACCCCAAGAGACGACGATCGAATGTCACAGGTACATGTGACAAGGCGTTATCGATTTTGCGCCGCCCACAGGCTTCACACTGATCTCCTTTCGGCCGAAGAGAATTGGGCCGCCTTCGGAAAATGTAATAATCCGAACGGGCATGGGCATAACTACGTTGTGCTGGTCACGATTAAGAGTGGAGTGCCGCATGAAGTATGCGATCTTGACCGTCTCGACCGGGTGGTCAACGAAAAGGTCGTCGACCGCTTCGACCATTTGGATCTCAATCGGGACCCCGCGTTTGCTGAGCTCACCACGACCGGGGAGAACATCGTCAAACTGATTTGGGATATCCTGGAGCCGCTCTTGCCTAACGGCTGTCTACATAAGGTCGGTGTTATCGAGACAAGAGACAACTACTTCGAATATGCGGGCGTCACCTAAAGCGACGAGGGAGTGCCGTGCGTAAGCAACGGAAGAAAAAGACAGGACGGGAATCGTTGGAAGACACTAGTGGGAGTGGCAAACCCGCAGACCTGCCGGTGCTCCAATCCCTCGTCACAGACATGCTGCTTGCCTTGGGCGAAAAACCAAATCGAAACGGTCTGCTTAAGACGCCGGAGCGTGTGGCCAAAGCACTGGCCTTTATGACACAGGGCTATCAGCGCGATATCGACCAACTGTTAAACGGAGCCCTGTTCCCAATCGAATACGATGAGATGGTCATCGTCAAAGACATCGATTTCTTCAGTATGTGTGAGCATCACCTGCTCCCGTTTTTTGGCAGAGTCCATGTCGGCTACTTGCCCAACAAGAAAGTCGTCGGCCTCAGTAAGATCCCGAGGATTGTCGATGTCTTCTCAAGGCGATTACAGGTACAGGAACGGCTGACAGTTCAGATCGCCGAAACCTTGAGCGCCAAGTTGAATGCGCATGGGGTCGGTGTCGTTGTCGAAGCGCGCCACCTCTGCATGATGATGCGGGGAGTGGAAAAACAAAACACGATCGCCGTCACCAGCTCCATGTTGGGAGCGTTCCGCAGTCAATCCCAGACCCGCGAAGAGTTTCTCAAATTGATCCGCCACGGCAGCGTCGGCGATCCAGACTGATGGTTCGGTGAGAGATCCTCTCGTACCGGGCTACCTCGTTGCATTCAAAACAAAAGAGCGGACCGCATCGTTGAACAGGCCGGGCTGTTCCAAGTTCGAGAGATGGGCGGCTTGTGGAATGACGGTCAGGCGGGCATTGGGAATTCTGTCTGCCATGAGTTGGGCGTCAGATGGCGGAGTGGGTTGATCCAGTGCACCGACGATGATGTGCGTGGGACAGGTGATCCGGTTGAGGAGCGGCAGCGAATCGGCCCGTCCGGCCATTGCCATCAAATCCCCGGCAATGCCGCTGACTTGATTGCCTTCGATCATGGTGCGGACTCGCCGAACAAGCTCCGGTCTCGTCTGGATCGTTGCAGAGCTCAGGAGTTTTGGAACCATGATGTCGGCCACGGCATTCGGCCCTTGCTTATACGCAACTTGAGCCATCTCAAACCGTGCTTGCTTCCCTTCGTCCGTATCCGCCTGGGCCTTCGTGTCGGCCAGCACCATCCCTTTCACACGGTCGGCATATTTTCGATAGAACGCGAAGAGAATATAGCCCCCCATGGAAAGCCCGACGAAGATCGCCTGCCGGATTGACAGATGATCGAGCAGACCTCGCACATCATCGGCGGCTTGGTCGAGGGTATAGTGCCAAAGCGGTGCATCGGATTCGCCATGCCCGCGCAGATCGACGGTGATGATCCGAAACTGCGGAGCGAACGCGGGTTCTTGTGGCCCCCACCTCATCCGGCTGAGGGGAAAGGCGTGGAGAAAGACGATCGGAGCTCCGCTCCCCTCCTCATGATACGCCATCGAAATGCCGTTGATCTTGGCCTGCACCAGCTGCTCCGTGAACAGGGCTGTTCGTAGCATCGACGGCGATCGGGGTCAAGAGCCTGTTTGCGCCCCGCGCAACCGGTGTATACAATCCATTCGTTCAGGAGAGTATGTAATGCCAATGTCACATGAACCACGACCTGATCTGTTCTCCGCCTCGGAGCCTCGGAATCAAACGGTTGCCCCGCTGGCGGAACGGATGCGCCCACAGGACTTTAACGACTTTGTCGGGCAAGATGACATTGTCGGGCGGGATTGTCCCTTGCGAAAGGCGATTGAAGCCGATCGATTGTCTTCCGTGATTTTCTGGGGGCCTCCGGGATCCGGGAAAACCACCCTCGCACATCTTATAGCCCGACACACCAAGTCTCACTTCGTCGCATTTTCAGCGGTGACCGGGGGGATTCCCGAACTGCGTGAGATCATCAAGACCGCTGAACATCGGCTGGCCGTCCAGCAACGGAAAACCGTCCTGTTCGTCGATGAAATCCATCGTTTCAATAAAGCGCAGCAAGATGCGTTTCTCCCGCATGTGGAGCGTGGCACGGTGGTATTGGTCGGTGCAACCACTGAGAATCCTTCCTTTGAGGTCATCAGTCCTCTTTTGTCGCGCTCCCTGGTCGTGGTTCTCCAGCCTCTGGACAGCACGGCATTGGAACAGATTATGAATCGAGCGTTGGCGGACCAGACCGTCGGATTGGGCGGAAAGCAGGTTCACTGTTCACGGGAAGCGAGACAGCGATTGATCGCCTTCGGCAATGGGGATGCCCGAGTCCTCCTGACCGCATTGGAGTTCATTGTCGAGCAGTGCGACGCAGGACCGGATGGAACGAGAGAGATCGATGTCCAGGCGGTCGACGCAGCACTGCGGACAAAGGCGTTGCGCTATGACAAATCAGGAGAGGAGCACTACAACCTGATCTCGGCCTACATCAAAAGCCTTCGTGATTCCGACCCAGACGGGGCGCTCTACTGGTTGGCTCGAATGCTGGACGCCGGCGAGGATCCAAAGTTCATCGTCCGTCGGATGGTGATCTTTGCTTCCGAGGATATCGGCAATGCGGACCCGTTAGCCCTGCTCGTCGCCACATCGGTGGCACACGCCGTCCAATTCGTGGGGCTTCCTGAAGCGCAGATCAATCTGGCTCATGGCACCACCTACCTGGCCTCACGGCCCAAGGACAACGCGTCATACGTGGGTCTGCTGGAAGCGCTGAAGGATGCGAAAGTCCATGGCAATCTGGCGGTTCCGCTCCATCTCCGGAATGCCGTCACCTCCCTGATGAAGGAACTGGGTTATGGGACCGCTTACCGCTATGTCCATGACGACCCATTGGCACGAACGGAGCAAGCCCACCTGCCACCGGCGCTGACCCATCGCCGGTATTACCGCCCTAAGCCGCCGAAATAGGGCCAATTATCCGGTTTACATTCCCGCCTAATCGGTTATACTTACATTAATGAAGCGTTCGGAAGTCAAACCTTCGGCCAGTATGGTCGCGCTGAGCGAGCGAAGGAAATTCGTCCGTGCCACGTTGGTGGGATCCGCGTTGGTGTCGCCGAAGAGCGGCGGGCGGGCCTGTACGGCAGTCCTGGACAATGTGAACAAGATCGGGGCCGGGCTTCATACGAAAGATCGTTTCCCCCCGAATGAGAAAGTCACCGTGTCACTCGCATTCCTAGATTCCGATCGAGTCGAACAGCAGGAAAAGCTCGATGGGACCGTCGCCTGGGTCAGGCCGTGGGAAAGGAAAGGCTACTTGATCGGGGTGGTGTGGGATGAATTGGTGACAAAAGAGAAGAACCGCTGGCTCTATTACTATCTTGAAGAAACGCTCAAGGCCTCTGTCTAGTAGGGTGTGGAAAATCCTTTCAGTTTCGTGCTCATTGCGCTGAGGGTCCTCGACGTATCACAGAAACAGGACGCGTTGTCTCTTTGCTGACCGCGGCCGTACTGGTGAGTCGTTTGACCGTCCCACAAGATCAGCATAATGCTCCCAGCTTGTGTTTCACCTCTTCCAGTTCCGCCGACAAGGATTCCCAGCGCGCAGTCAGTCGTTCGAGATCGCGCTTCCAGTCCTCCTGCTCTTGATGCAGGAGATTCCAACGGTCGAACTCAGCGTAGAGTTTCGGATCGGCCAGCTCCGCTTCGCGTGTTTTGATCTTTGCTTCGGCCTCGGTAATCTCAATCTCCGCCCGGGACACCTGCTTTTCCAATCGTGCCTGCGTCTTGGTCAGATCGCGTCGCTCTCCTCCTCGCGCTTTTGGCAGTACCTGCTGTTCCATCGCACGAGTGGGACCGGAAGCATTTGGTGGCGGTGTTGACTGGAGTTCCTCCTTCGTTTCCTTGATCGATTCGAATTCTTGAGCCTTCTTCCAGAGATAGTACTCGTAGTCGCCGAGGTAGTTGCGGGCCTGTCCCTCCTCGATTTCGACGACCCGGGTCGCGATTCGCGTGAGAAACGTCGGGTCATGGGAAATGAAGACGATGGTGCCGGGGAATTCGGCCAGCGCGTCCGTCAGCACATCGACCGACGCGGGGTCGAGATGATTCGTGGGCTCGTCGAGCAACAAGGTATTGGCCGGCTCGACCAGCATGCGGGCTAAGGCCACCCGATTCCGCTCACCGCCGCTCAGGGCCTTGATCGGTTTTTTCTGATCCTGTCCTGAAAACAAGAATGCGCCCGCGATGCCTCGCAGGAAATTCATCTCCGCATGTTTCGTGACTTCTTCGAGCGATTCGAGAATCGAGTGCTCGGGGTTGAGGGTTTCGGCCTGATGCTGCGCAAAGTAGTGCAGGGTCACTCCATGCCCCACAGTCCGCGTGCCCGTATCGGGAGGAAGCACGCCGGAGAGCATCTTCAGGAGCGTACTCTTGCCCGCGCCGTTTTCTCCCACCAGTGCGATTCGTTGGCCGCGCTCCACCGAAAAATCGAGTGTCTTGTAGACCACCTTTTCACCGTAGCGCTTACTGGCTCCGGCCAGGTCTAACACCTGACGGCCGCTGGCCGAAGGGAGGGGAAATCGGAACTTGACTCGTTTTGGATCTCGCTGGATTTCAATCCGCTTGACCTTTTCGAGCTGTTTGAGGCGCGATTGAACCTGGCTGGCCTTGTTCGCCTGATACCGAAAGCGATCGACGAACTTCTGGACCCGAGCGATCTCTTTGGACTGGCGAGTTGCCGAGGCCTGTAATTGAGCATCCTTTTCGGCTTTCAGTTTGCGGAAGAGCGAATAGTTGCCTCGGTATTCCTCGATCTTATGATGCCGAAGTTCCCAGATGTGCGTGACCACGCGGTCCAGAAAGGCGGTGTCATGGCTGATGATCAGAAGGGTCATTCCCGAATCGAGCAGAAACTGTTCGAACCATCGCTGAGTCGGCTTATCCAAATGGTTGGTCGGCTCGTCGAGCATTAACACGTCGGGGTTCGACAAGAGCAAATGCGCCAGCGCGACCCGCATCCGGTAGCCTCCGGACAGTTTCTCGACAAGGCGATCGAAATCGACCTCCGTAAATCCCAACCCCATCAGGATGCGCTTGGCTTCGTGTTCCGGGTATTCATCGCGATGCGCGGCATCCAGGACAGTCTTCCCCGTAATGGTTTCGAGTTCCTGCGGGAGGTAGCCGACCCGAAGACGAGGCCGTTTACGGATCGAGCCTTCGTCCGGTGATTCTTCCCCCAGGATCATGCGGAAGAGCGTGGTCTTCCCCGCGCCGTTGGGGCCAACCAAGCCGACTCGCGAATTCGGTCGAAGATGCGCAGACACCTCGGTGAGCAGCACCTTCGTGGAATATTGTTTGCTGAGTGATTCAATTTGGAGCATCGGCACAAACCTTCCGTGTGAAATGGAATGACTGGATCAACCGAGACGAACTCGAATGAGATGACAGCTAGCGCGTGGGAAGGCGAGGCAAAGGAAGGAAATGAAACATGGCAAACATTCAAGAATGCGCAAGCTTATTACGGGGTCTCTCCGGCCGCGATCGGCTCAACCGGTAATACGTCAGCAAACTGCCACGCACTTATGGGGTTTATCCGTCGGCTCAATTACCAAAACCCTAGAATAGCCGACGGTACGCACGAAGTGCGGTTTGGTGGAGCTGGCCGGGATTGAACCGGCGACCTCGTGAATGCCATTCACGCGCGCTCCCAACTGCGCCACAGCCCCACCCGATTAGTCATGAGAAAGCGAAAATGAATCGAAAAATTGAGGCGTTGAGAACGATCCTGCGCATGCTAACACGCAGATACAGACCAGTCAAGAAAGCAACGGCCCATTTCCCCATCGGTTCAATCGGCATAGGAAGTCGGATGGGGGGCGGCTTGACAAACGAAAGGGGGGCACCTACCATAAACCCCCTTGGCTCTGATCTCCCAATCCGGTCAGAGCCATTTTTTCGTGCAGAAACCGGCTGGGAATTTCCACGATGGGTAATCTCGTTATCATCGGCGCGCAATGGGGCGATGAAGGCAAGGGCAAGATCGTCGATATCTTAGCTCGCGATGCCGATTTTGTCGTGCGCTATCAGGGCGGGTCCAATGCCGGGCATACCGTCATCAATGAACGTGGCACCTACATTTTTCATCTCATCCCGTCGGGAATTTTATATCGGGGGACCACCTGTGTCATCGGCAACGGCGTCGTCGTAGATCCCGGGTCTCTCATCGAAGAAATGGATCAGCTTCAGACCAAGGGCATCGCGATCGGAAAGAACTTCGCCATTAGCCAGCGGGCGCACCTGATCCTTCCCTATCATCGCGATCTGGAT
>CAZNBG010000073.1:0-10476 GCA_964570915.1 uncultured Nitrospira sp.
GAAGGGAAAAGTCTCACGGAGTTGAAGACGATCCAGGATTGGCAAATCCGGCGTGACTTTAAGCGGGTCCCGGGCGTCATCGATGTCACCACCTTCGGGGGCACCACCAAAGAGTACCAGGTCAATCTCAATCCCGCGGCTTTGCTGAGCTATAACGTCACATTGGATCAAGTAATGGATGCACTGACGAAGAGCAATACCGATGTGGGTGGCAATTACCTCAGCATTGGTGCCCAGAGTTTTAATGTGCGCGGCTTAGGGCTTATTCGGGATCTCCCCGACATTGAAAGTGCGGTTGTGACGGAAAGAAACGGAACCCCTGTATTTGTGCGGAACTTAGGAGAGGTTCATCTTGGTCATCGGGTGCGCCTCGGAAAGGTCGGGATCGATGATCGGGATGATGTGGTGGAGGGGGTCGTACTTCTTCAGCGCGGCGCGGAGGCGCTGCCGACCTTGGCTCGGATCCTACAGAAGGTAGAAGACCTGAACAGCCGAACCCTTCCTGCAGGAGTGACCATCAAAACCTTCTATGATCGAACCGTTTTGATCTACACCACCATCGAAACAGTTATGGATATCGTTATCACGGGAATCATCCTGGTCTTCGTGATTCTCTATGTATTCTTGGGCCATTTCCGCAGCGCGCTTATCGTCGCGCTTACCGTGCCAGTCGCCTTGGTCTTCACCTTTTGGATGATGGTGCTGCTTGGCCAGTCCGCTAACCTCATTTCTCTTGGCGCGGTCGATTTCGGCATCATTGTGGATGCCTCATTGATTATGGTGGAAAGTATTTTTGTGCATCTGACGCATAGTAGCCGGCCGGATTTGACCGTACCGATGCACATTCTACGGGCAGCCAAGGAAGTGGGGCGCCCGATTCTGTCTGCTACCACCATCATCGTTGTTGCCTTTATCCCCTTGTTCACCATGACAGGAGTGCCCGGCCAGATTTTCGCCCCCATGTCGCTGACCTATGGGTTTGCGCTTACGGGGGCACTGCTGATGGCTTTCACGCTAGCTCCTGCCGTGAGCTCCTTTTTGTTCAAGGGGCAGGTTCGAAAGGAAGATACGATCCTAATTCGCGGCCTGCGGGCTCTCTATCAGACTATCTTACAGTGGGCGCTGACACACCAGGGTGTTGTCGTGGGGGGCGCGATCATAGTGCTTGCCGTCGCGCTGGCGTGCGTCCCATTCCTGGGAGGAGAATTCATGCCGGCATTAGAGGAGGGGAATATCTGGATACGCGCCACGATGCCCGTCGATATTTCTTTTGAGCAGGCGAGTCAACTCACGACCGAGATCCGCGGCGTGTTTCACCAGTTTCCCGAAGTCACGACCGTCGTCTCGCAACTCGGGAGGCCCGACGACGGGACAGACCCGACGAGTTTCTTCAACGCGGAGTTCTTGATCAATCTGAAGGATCGTCAAGATTGGCGGTCGATGTTTCACACGAAGCACCAGTTAGTCGAAGCGATCGAACGGATCCTCGCTCAAATTCCGGGTGTCACCTTTAACTTTTCTCAAGTGATTCAGGACAACGTGCAAGAGGCGATGTCCGGAATTAAAGGCGAGAATGTCATCAAAGTATTCGGGCACAACCTCCATGTTTTGGAAGACACTGCCGTCAAGATCGAACGGGTGATGAAACCGATCATGGGCGTCAAAGATCTCGGGGCCTTACGACTGTTGGGCCAACCAACTCTCGTGATCGAGGTGGACCGGCAGGCGTGCGCCCGTTACGGATTGAAGGTGGATGATGTCAATGATGTGGTGCAAGCAGCCATTGGGGGGCGGGCTGTCACACACGTGTACGAGGGAGAGAAGTGGTTCGATTTAGTCGTCCGCTTTTTGCCTGAGTTTCGGAGCGATCCCGACACCATCGGAAGCATTCTTGTCAGTACCCCCAAGGATGCACGCATCCCGCTCAAGCAACTCGCATCGATCTCGATGCAAACCGGGGCCTTCATCATCTACAGGGAGAACAATGCGCGATATATTCCAATTAAGTTCAGCGTGCGAGGACGAGACTTGGAAACAACCGTCAAGGACGCTGAGGCCAAGATCCACAGCCAGGTGACGCTCCCGGATGGCTACCGCCTGGAATGGCACGGCGAATACGACCAGCTTCAAGACGAGAAGTTGCGGTTAAGCAAGATCGTACCCATCACACTACTCTTGATTTTCTTCCTCGTGTACGTCTCCTTGCACTCCGTTCGTGATGCCCTGCTCGTGTTGTGCGCCGTTCCCTTTGCCTTGGTAGGCGGGATCTTTTCATTGACCTTGACTGGGACTCCCCTGAGCATTTCGGCAGCGGTCGGGTTTATTTCGCTCTTCGGCGTTGCGATTCAGGGTGGCCTTATCCTCATCAGTCGGATTCGAGATCTGCTGGCTGAGGGATACGATGTCCAGAGAGCCATTCTGGAGGCGACTGAATTCCGGATGCGCCCCGTCATGATGACTTCCTTCGCGGCTGCGATTGGGCTGTTACCTGCGGCCATTGCCACGGGAATAGGGGCACAGTCCCAACAACCGCTCGCCCGTGTGGTGGTGGGTGGCATGTTGACCTGCCCGATTCTCATCTTAATTGTGCTCCCGGTCATCTATGCGCTCTTCGAGCAAAGACGACGGAACGCTATGGCAACGTGAAGGGGCTATGAGCTGGCAGCATTTGATGTTATGAACAAACCGGCGAACGGTTCACGTGGGGATGGTGGTGCTGTTCCTTCTTCCGTTGATGGGGGAGAGCAGTCAGCGCACGCTCGTACTGCCCGAAGTTCACAGGGCAAGTGTGGAATCACGCAGTGCACCTGTGCCGAGGCTGAGCCTCATGGAAGCGCTTGGTCTTTTTCTACACCAAAACCTGAATTTGCTGACACGAACGCTCTTGGGCGGAGAGTTCACATAGGGGAATGAGGTTGAAAACGAAGGCTCGGGTGGGGTCCATCAGCGCCACGGCCATGGCTATGGTCAACTTCGCCGCCGCATCCGCTCTACCTCCTGGCGCATAATCTCGAACGGACGGTATTTCAACATCGTCATGATCTCGTCGGACTTAGCCTCCAGGGTCAACAATTGGTCGAGTTTTGCTTCCAGCGCCGTCAAGCGGCCCAGTAGCGCATCATGCTCAGCAATCTTCAGCTGTAAGTCTCGGGAGCGGAGCAATACCGTCAGCTCATCGGTACTGAGGTCCCCTCCGTAAAAGCGTGTTCAATCTCCTTCCGCGCGGTCGCAGGATCATCGGTAAACTCGAGGGGCTTCCTCCATGACGAGTCCTTCACATAACCCAGCATCTTTCCCATATACTCATGCCGGGTCTTGAACGAGGTAGTCTTGTAGTCCTGGGTATAACCTGTCGGGATGGCATCACTTTCGCCATTGGCCTTCTTCACCTTTGTGTAGTCTTCGGTGAACTTGAAGCCCTCGATGAGGGTGATCTCATCGTCCCCGAGCTCGGTGATTGGCACGGTGTTGCCGAACTTGTCGAAGAGCTTGCGGGGGTCAGCGCGATACAGCTTCAGGCCGTCTTTGATCCACTGCTCACGCGTGAGTTGAACCTTTTCGAAAACCGGTTTCATCAGCGCTTCGATTCTGAGGGTAATCTCAGGGTCTTTCATCAGTTTCGAGGCTTGGTGTATATTGCGGCCCGGCTCATGCTCTTGGCATTGAACGCAGCCCGATACGCCTTGATCGGGGTCGCCTTCGGTTTGATCATTTCCTGACAAAACTTTTCGCGCTTAGCCGTCAAGATTTTGGTTCCTTTCATGAGGAGCAGTCGACACCTTTTACTCGAAGGAAGATCTCAGCCGGAGAGGAATCATCGTGCGCGGAGATGTACAGCGTGCGTTGATTGGCGATTCGGACTTTCTGGGTGATGTGGTTACGGCGGGCGAGGAGGACAAGTCGCGCGCTCATGACTCAACTCCATCGGCTTGAGGTGAGTCTGGATCGTTAGAATCGTGGTTGCGGCTGGTTGCGGAATTGCGGATGGTATGCCGTATTATGCCGTGATTTGCAGAGCTAAGTGATTGATCTTCAGTAGTGGCGCGGGGATCATCGTAATTCGTAAACCGCAGGTCGCCCGTTCCATTCTTTAGGACATTCCCCTCCGACCCATGAGTCACGATCACAAAGGCATGCAGCTTCTTGGGCGGTTGCTTTATTGCGCGCTATTTCTTTCCATTGCGAACGTCTTGCAAACAGCGTATTCTTTGTCGCCGCCTGCTTCACCGGTTAGGTGATGAACGATGAAATCCCTGAGGTTGTGTGATCAGCGAATGGGCTCAACATGGGTGGTGCTCTTTCTCTGCGTCTGTGTGGCAGTACAGATAGTCGACGTCCCGGGGACCCCCTTGAGTTTCTTCACCACTTCCGACATGTTCACAGAATCGGACTCCGAAGATCCCTCGGTGCTTCCGCCGGTGCCTGACATTCGTCCGTTCAGTGCTTTGCGGCTCCAAGTCGACGGGCATGCTATTCCGCATCTTCCCGTGTTGCTCACTTCGGTCTTCCATCCACCACTGATCTAATCTGGTTTCCTCAAGCTGTGTGCATCATCAGGCAGGCGGTATTCGGGCCGCGACAATCCTGCTATGACCGGTCTCTTCGGTCGCGAGCGGGGGGCTCTGCATACAGCTGCTTGAGGCCTACTGGGGAGAGATGGGAAAGAAGGGGAGTTGGCCGAAGAGCGATGAGTTGAGTGACTAAACAGTAGTGGGGATCAGCCATAGCTGGGTGTTCTCGTAATAGAGGAGGCATCTATGCAAGTAGCGGGTGAGGATACAGGAGAGTATTTCAAAATCGTCTGTCGATGCAATCCAACTGGAACACCAAAAGTCAGGTATGTTGGGCAACGCTCGCACGGCGCCCCAGCAATCGAAGTCTATTGTTTGCGGTGTGAGGAGACACGGGTTTACAAGTTGACCAGAGTCCAAGGCTGGGAAGGACTTCCCTATGACCCAGAGTAAGTCATCCTTGTTTGACCACATTCCCCATCGCCACCGAAACGTATCCTGCCCCCGAGCTACTCTCGGGCAACTTGGAGAATTACGCGTACGATGCCGTGGCGCTAAACCCTAGATTCTCCTTCGCATGTGAGGAGCAAGATGCTGAATGAGTGGTGATAACTCGAACACACGTTCAACTTCCGGGTACTACAAGAGACGTCAGATCGTGTTGACTCCTGCCCGGCAAGCAGATGGAAACTGGGGTTGTAAATTCACCGTGATTGAAGCGTTGAAAACCTCTTTTGGATCGTACAGCGGCTACACCATCGAAAGTTTTGCGACTCCGAGCGAGGCCAGAGCAGCGGCACTCCAAATGGCTGTGAAACGAATCGACAGTGCGTAACCCTAAGACTATGTCGGCATAAGCCAGTGCCATTCCCAGTAACATGCGACGATCAGAACGCGAACTCCGGAGACGCACGAATGGTTCTTCGAGAGGATGATGTTGAATCCCAGTCAACGCGATCTTCCGGAGAAGGGTCAGCTGATCGCGGATTGCCTCGGAAAGCGGTGTGATGATGTGCGCCCACATGGTTTACAACGAGACCGATTAGTTTTTCACGATGGTCAGCAATCCTTCCAGTTTGGATTCTTTCGCCCTGCCTTGGTGGATCTGCCTCTGAAACAACTACGAACGTTCATGGAAATCGAGGTTATTCCGATGATCGTTCAGAATCCTGGCATGCAGATTACTTTTGGAACTCCTGGACTCAGCGTGCGAAATAGAGTTTTAATCTGACCCGCATGCGTCACATCAACTGCCCCGAGGGGATCGGCGGCGTCGCCAAATCCTTCATCAGAAAGATCGAATTCGCCCACTGAGTCCGTTAAACGATCCGCTCGCAATTGGCCCCCCAGTTCAGGCTCTAGTATTTCTCCATACGGCTACCAGGACCAGCCAAACTGATCACATCTTGACCAACGGTGGAAACACCGTGGAAGGAACTTGAGGGATGTAGGCAATGAAGGACATATCCTTACCCTGTCCATAGAAGCTTCTGGCTCAACCGACACCCATCTTGATCTACCACACCACAATTTCAGGGACTTGCATCAAGACGGTTACAGGCTCTCCGTCCCACCTGGTTTTTCCACCCCCCTCGATCAGTTAAGACCCATCTTCTACCCATCGCTTGTAACCTTTCTGTCATCCGCTCCGTCTAAGCAGTAGAACAACCGGAGGCGTCGATGGATACGCAAACCCTGGCAGAAGCAATTTGCTAACCCGGGCGAGTGCACACAGCCGGTGCGTGGTTCTCGCCGTAGAAAGGAGCGGTCCCATGTTGCAAACACGACTGTATCGGTGGGCAATGCCCCTGTGTGTGGCCGGCATAGGGCTGGCTGCAGTCTTGCTCGTTCCGAGCGAAAGCCGTTCGCACTCAGGGTCAGGAGGCATGTCGTTCTATCACGGAGGTCACCAGACAGATTTTGCCAGCCGAACCTTTCGTGTGCTCCTGCATGACCAAAAGGACTTCCATCTTTCAGCGGAGCAAGTCGGCAAGATCGAATCCCTAGCGTCAGACTATGCCAAGACCCGTATTCGAAATCAGGCGGCCAGCGAACTGGCGGAAGTAGATGTGAGAAGCCTCATCAAGAATCCTCAATCGGAGCTGTCGGCCATCGAGGCCGCACTGCGGAAATCCGAAGCAGCCACCACCACAGAGCGACTTGAGCGGGTGAAGGCGATTCGGACGGCGCTCGCCGTGCTGACGCCGGAACAGCGCGATTCCTGGAAAACGAAGATGCGTGCTCATCATCATCGAGACGGACATCACGGACCGACCTGTGGAGGTGGGCCCAGTCGTCACGAGTCGGTCGGCAATCAGGATATGGCCGTGGGGGCACGTTCATAGGAGGCCACGATCTCTCTGATAATGGATCGATGGGCACGACTGGACATGTAGATCGATGGCTTCGACGGAGTACCTATGTTGCTGATCGTCCGAGCACCGTGCCTCCCAGCTCGGACCGAGTGCGGGGTGGAGGGTGCCCTCCCAATTCCTCTACCCCGACCTCAGATCGAGGAACAAGCATGTACTCCCGGTGGAAGGAGGTCCTGATGAGTGGGTACGGTAGGCGCGTGTTGGTCGTCGATGACGAGGAGGCGATGCGCCGTCTCCTTCTCGAACAACTGGAACCGCACCGCTTTGTGGTGGTAACGGTCGCGGATGGACTGCGGGCCTGGAGGGAACTCCACCGGCGTCATTTTGACGCCGTGATCACCGATCTCCATATGCCGTATCTTGATGGCCTCGAGCTTCTCCATCAATGTCATCTGGTGTGGCCAGAACTGCCCGTCATTCTTATGTCGGGTAGTCTTGTAACGAATATCGTTGAACTGGCGATGACGCAGGGAGCCGCCGCGTGTCTGCCTAAGCCAGTGGAGCGAGAGAGACTGTTCCATGTTCTCAACGAGGTCATTCCCGACAGACTTGTGTCCCTCCCCGATCAGACGGATATCACCTGCCACAAACTGGAAATGGAAGCACGATGATTGGTAGGAGCTGTAGGAAGACCAGCCATGGTGACGTGTGCAGGATTAGGGAACATTCCACAAGTGTGGATTCAACGGGCCGAATCGAGATGACCGAATGGCGTCCTGTTCCGGTCCCCGGAAGAAAGGAGAGGCACCATGCGCCTTCTAGGATTGGCGGCAATGGCAGTGTGGTTCAGTGCCTGCACGGCCACTCCCATCTTTCCCCCAGCAGTGATGAAGGATGTCGAAGCGAATACCTTTGATGTCAAGGCCTGGGAAGAAGAGGCCTATCATCCGTCCAGCGTCGCCTTCATCCCTCACAAGGTGGAATTGGCTGGTGAGATCATACGAGTCATTCAGAAACCTGGTCGTCTTGTCATTTTGGTTGAAGAGAGATCGGTCGAGGGGCATCCCGCAATTGGCCCGACGAGCATTGAACAAGACAGCGCACCATGGTTTGCAGTCACCTTCAAGGGGTCTGTGGAACGGAGTATGCTCCAAACAGGGAATCGGCTCATGGCGGTTGGCACCACGTATCGGCCTGGCCCAGAAATGTTCGGCGGCGCTCCACGGGTACTGCCGCACCTAAGGGCGCAATGCCTTCACCTTTGGAATACCGAGGGAGTCAAGAACAAGTATTTCTCTTCAGAGACAGGAAGTATAGAAGCTTATCCTCCGGATGAACGGACCATCTGCCTTGGGGACGGCCCAGCCGGTTCCTCGCCACCTGACAGTTCAGGTGCGGAGGAGAAGCAGAGCTCTGGAAACTCGTGACATAGTCGGCAGAAAATCAGTTCGGAACGGGGCTCACCCCGTCGTAACGGAGATCCACAGAAATGGCGCCACAACAAGGATGTTGTTTGCCGAAGACGATTCCTTTATCTGGGCTCGAGTTTGTGATCATTGGCGAGCGGGGCCTCGTGGGAGGGGGACTATCATGATTCCTGGGCGATTCACCGGTCGCCGTCCGTATCGCAGCTTCTGGCGTACTTGCAATCTCCTCTCGCTCAGTCTCTGTCTGTCTCTCGGCCAGTCGGGCCTATCGGTGCAGGCGGCAACCCCGACCACCCCTGATGAACTCAATAACATACGCGTCTATAAACATATCGCGAGATCGACGGTTCTGATCACCTCTGCCTATATGAGCCATCATCATGTGACGCAAGCCTCGTGGAAGGGAATTGGATCAGGAGTCTTGCTCGACGACCAAGGCGTCATTCTTACGAATGCCCATGTTGTCGATGGAACTGCCAGGATCACCGTCACCTTGCATGATGGGAAACGGCTTCCAGCAGAGCTGGTGGGAAGCGATCCGCTGACAGACGTGGCCTTACTCCGAGTACTCTTGCCAAAGAGTTCGGTGGTGGCCGCTCAATTAGGCGATTCCGACAAATTGGAAATCGGACAAAAAGTGCTGGCGATTGGGCATCCGTTCGGCTTGGGCTATGCTTTCTCAACGGGGATCGTCAGCGGGTTTGGCAAGGTGATGGGAACCAAACAGGAAAACATTCAGCGAACCATTCAAACGACCGCTCCGATCAATCCCGGCAACAGCGGGGGGCCGCTCGTCGATTCTGACGGTCGCGTTATTGGCATCAACGCGACCGTCATGCTGGAGGCCCAGAATATCAGCTTCGCAATTCCGATCAATGCCGTCAAATCCATTATCGCCGACCTCCACACTCATGGCCGGGTTATCCGCCCCTGGCTCGGTGTGAAAGGAAAATTCGTCACCGATGAATTACGAAACTTGTTCGCGTTGCCCCTAGTCGACGGCTTACTGGTGCTCGACATCGAAGATGGCAGTCCGGCTGAAAAAATCGGCTTGCGGGGCGGCAAACTGGATGTGGTTATCGAGGGAGAGCCCTGGGTTTTAGGGGGCGACATTATCGTCGCTATCAACGACCAGGCAACGCAGACGAGTGAGCAGTTTGCGAAGGTCTTTCGCCAGTTAAAAGCCGCCCAGTCCGTGGAACTCACAATTATGCGAGAGGGCGAGTCTTCCATGCGGACGGTGACATTAGGGGAACGGCCCTCACCACCCAACCAGGCACAGCCTCCGAGCCTTGATGCACTTCCAGCGCTCTTTCAAGGGGTAGGCTTTGTGCCATTCTGATTTATGGTGTATTGAGGAAGGTGAAAGATTCGGTGGTGAGCAGTCTTCGCGCCATGATCCTCCCCATCTTCCTGAATTTTATAGATCACCATCTTCACTAGGCTAAGGTTTTACCTTCACTTGCGGTGCGGTGCTGCAGTGCCGGAGCAGGTTGTCCAACGAGTTTCGTGCAGCTGTACTGACTTGCTTAGGTCCCCTCTTCGGTAGGATGGTTGTCCAGCTGATGAAGTCTGTAGTCTCCATTATATGGTGCTTCGACTGGTCGCTCTGCCCTGGAAAACAGTTGGGCGAGGTGTTGCATTGGCCTATGGGATCAGCTTTGCTTTTGGTATTGTTTTGCTTGCGAACGATATTACACCACAGACCGATCAGACACTCTTTCCGCTCCTCGCACTGCTGTCGGGAGGGATTGGGGTCGCGATGGCTCTGGGCGCCATGGGCACCACACGAGCTGTGTACGTGCTCGCTATAGGAGTGGGGCTCTGGCTCATCAACTTAGGAAATGTCCTACTTGGCTCTCAGGCCCTCTCTGACTGGATGGACAGCTGTATCTTCATCGCTGCCACGGTGCTCCTAGGCCGCATGTTGTTAGGAAACAGTCTAGCACCCCTTCCAGCCGGCAGAAAAACTTCGTGTGAGTCCTAGAAAGGGGTACGTGTCGTCAGCCCCCAGCCGGTCTGCAATGCATTCATCAATGCGTGAATCGTTAAGGCGCATTCCCTCCGATCGATTGCTCACCGGTGTACTACCGTGAAACGATGGGACATTTCTCTGCGGAACGTTTGGTTCAGACTCTCCCGTTTACCGTGCCGGTACAGACACGACTTTCGCTTAGTAAAGGTGCAATTGTGGCCGCCCCGCTTTTTTATTTCTGATACTCT
>CAZNBG010000074.1:0-10417 GCA_964570915.1 uncultured Nitrospira sp.
CCTCTGAATTGTTGGCATCGAGGAGGGAAACTTTGCTGCCGCGCACTTGGCTCCAGCTATAGTACAGGGCCTCGCCCTCCGGGTCGCGGCTTTTCAGGCCACTCAGCTTCACTCTGGAGCCGGTCTTGACCGATTTGTTCGTTCCAGCGTCGGCGATCGGCGGGTCGTTTGATTCGTCGTTCACATTCACGTCCACGTCAAGGGAGGCGTGCTTGCCGCGATTGGCGACGAAGATGGTGGCCTTCCCGTTGCCGACAATCTGGAGCAATCCATCCTTCACAATCCTTATGACGTTGTCATTGGACGACGCGTAGCTGGTGCCGCTGGCCGGTGTGCTCATGCGCCGCGTGACGCCGTCGGTGAAGTCGCCGACAACCGGGAGTTCGAACACCTTGCCCAGCGAATCGACGTGGCCGAACGCGGAGGATTGTCCTGCACGGCCCAGCTGCAGAGGTTTATCCGCCTCAAAATCGATGGCAATGAGGGCGGCAGTCGGTTCCACGGTTACGACCACTTCATCGAAAATCGCTCTCGTACCCAGCCGCCCGCGGGAGATTTCAGCCACGGCTAATAACCGCATCGGCCCGATGCCGTCGCGCGGCACTTTCAGCGGACCGCCAAAGGCGGGGTCCTGTTCCGGCAGTCCAATCATGGCCACGGGCGCGACGATCGAACCAGTGGCCGTCGCATCATCCTGTTCGACCAGTGTGTCATCCTGCTCGCCGTACCAATAATAGCGGACCTTGACGATACCCATATCTTTTCCCAAATCCACACGAGCCGTGACAGTGCTTCCTGCTGTGACCGTGGACCCTTCTGCCGGCCACGTGATTTTGAAGGCGAACGATTGACCGGTCAGGAACATGAAGACAAGCGTGAAGGGTAATAGCTTGGCAAAGAGGGGAGGAAAACGGTGCCCGGTGACCTGGCGCACGTTCATGCTGAGCTTTTCGTGATTCACACTCACCTTGTCAGGTGGTACGGGACATCGGTAAGAATAACGCGGTCTTTGAAGAGCAGTGCGGCCTTGAGCATGAGAGCTCGCTGGTTGTGCAGGATATTCTGCCACCATCTGGCAGGAAGAATCTCCGGGATCACGACGGTCACCCAGGTATTTGGGTCCTTCTCCAACACTTCTTCGATATAATCGAGCAGCGATCCTAGGATTGAGCGGTAAGGGGAAGACAGGGCGATCAAATTGACCCCGCCACCCCATTGGGCCCATTGAATTTTGACCTTGGCGCTTTCTTCCGGGTCTAGATCCACATAGACGGCACGCACTTCGCCCGGTCGGCTTCTGGCATAATCCAACGCTCGAACGACGGCGCGATTCAACCCGCCGATTGGGATGATCACGATATTGCGCCGAGGCAACGGAGGCCGTTCCCCTCGACGGTCCAGCGCGATTTGTTCAGTGACAGCCTTGTAGTGCGAGCGAATCCCTTGAAACATGAGGAGGAGCACAGTGACGAGCAGGAATACGATCCATGCCCCCTGCGTGAACTTGGTACTGGCGATGATCAGTGTCGCGATGCCGGTGGTCAGGGCGCCGACTCCATTGACGATCAGTTTGGTCTGCCAGTGTGGGCCTCTCTTGACAAGCCACCGCTTCACCATGCCGGCCTGCGAGAGGGTAAATGACGCGAACACCCCGATGGCATACAACGGAATCAACGCGTGGGTATCTCCCTCAAAGACGACGAGGAGGAGGCAGGCGAAGAATCCGAGGATCATGATGCCGTTTGAAAAGACCAAGCGGTCGCCGAATGTCGCCATCTGATGGGGCATGAATCCATCCCGCGCCAGGATCGATGCCAGGTTCGGGAAGCCCGCGAAGGCGCTGTTTGCCGCTAGTACCAACAATGCCATGGTGCCGATCTGGACGGCATAGTAGATGGGACCAGTGCCGAACGTGATACGAGCCAATTGCGAGACCACCGTTTCGTCTACCTTGGCTAACACGCCGTAGTGATAGGCCATCCAGCTGATACCCATGAACAGCGACGCTAGGATGGCGGACATCCAGGCCATGGTGATTGCGGCATTTTGGGATTCCGGGGGGCGAAAAGCTCTCACCCCGTTGGAAATGACTTCCATGCCGGTGACGGTCGAACAGCCTACGGCAAAAGCCCGAAGCACCAAGAACAAGGTCAGTGGTTCTGTGCCGTCTGGGCTTGGGACGGGAGAAGGTGTCCCAGGGTTGGATAAGGACCGAATTGTCCCCACTATCACCACAAGCCCGAGCGCTCCGATAGCAAAATAGGTTGGGATCGCGAAAAACTTTCCGGATTCTCGAACCCCGCGCAGATTCATCACAATCATGAAGAGAATGGCGACCAGCCCCAAGGTTTCGCGATGGACGAACAGACTTGGGATTGCCGAGGTAAGAGCCGCTATACCTGCAGCCACGCTAACGGCGACAGTCAAGACATAGTCGATCATGAGGGCCGCAGCGGCTACCAGGGCTGGTTTGTCACCGAGATTGGACCGTGCGACGACGTAGGCACCACCTCCTTCGGGATATTCGTAAATGATTTGTCGGTATGAGATCGTCAGAACCAGAATGAGGAAAAGGATGGCCAGACTGACCGGAATCGACCAGGAGACGGCCGCCGCTCCGGCGAGCATGAGCACCAGCAGGATTTCTTCAGTTCCATAGGCGACAGAGGAAATGGCGTTCGATGAGAAGATGGCAAGGGCAATCGTTTTTGAAAGCCGTTCATGCCTTGCTTGGGCGGTCTTGAGAGGGTCTCCGACGAGCCAACGTTTCAGGATCATAGAGGGATTATCGCATAAACCTCCTAAATGGGAGAATGTTCAGATGACCTCAGTCGTAGGGCGAAAGACTCAGGTGTGACTACGTCAATTCCTCTCTGTCGGAGGCGAAAATCCTCGAACGAGTTGACGTACGGAGACCGATCCTGTATGGTGACAGGGTATCTCGCTCGTGTTTGTCCGGCGCGCGAGATGTTGAACTATAGCGGACTTCGCGATCGCATCGCGACCAGGTCCAGTTCGGAGTTGCATCCTGCCCGGTTGTTTCTCCTCTCGGCTCTCTGATCCCGTCATTATGCGATCAAACTGAAAGGATATCGTAGTGGATACGTCTGTTCATGCTGATTTTCACGCTCTTGGTTTGTCCGAGGCACTTCTGCAAGGCCTGGCTGATGCCGGGTTCGTTTCACCGACTCCCATTCAAGAACAAGCCATCCCACCTGCACTCGCCGGGCGAGATGTCATCGGGTGCGCGCAGACCGGGACGGGAAAAACCGCGGCCTTTGTCATTCCGATCATCGAACGGCTCGCCGCGCTGCCGAAGAGCCAACCGCAGGCACTGATTTTGGCGCCGACGCGCGAGCTTGCCTTGCAGATCTTGGCCACGATCGAGAAACTTGGGCGGAGCCGGCGCATTTCCGCGACAGTCATCGTGGGAGGCGCAGATATGCAAGCCCAGGTGCGGGGCTTGCGGCAGCGCCCAGATTTTTGGTGGGCGAGGCCCGCCCGCTTATTCGTTCACATGTGGAACGGCAAAATCGTGTTGTCGTCCATGAAGGTATTAGTGTTGGACGAGGCGGACCGCATGTTGGATATGGGTTTTGCGCCTCAAATCAATCAGATCCTCGATGCCCTGCCGGAGGAACGGCAAACATTGTTGTTTTCGGCGACGCTACCGACCGATCTCGCGCGATTGATTCAGGCGAGCGTCAACAATCCGGTTCGAGTGATGATTACTCCGTCCGCGACCACGGCCGATGGCGTGACGCAGGCGATTCATCATACATCGCATGATGCGAAAGCCGGTCTGCTTCTGTCGCTTTTGGGAGCGGACAAGGATACCGCACTTGTTTTTACCAGGACAAAACACCGTGCCGATCGGCTGGGGCGCGTGTTGAGTAGTGCAGGGCATCGAGTGGCCGTCCTGCATGGGGACCGAAGTCTGTCTCAGCGCCGTGCGGCGCTGGAAGGGTTTAGGCGCGGGTCCTTTCGGGTCCTGGTCGCAACGGATATTGCCGCCCGAGGGATCGATGTTGCGAACATCGGGCACGTGATCAATTTCGATCTGCCCAATTGCCCAGAAGATTATGTCCATCGTATCGGCCGCACGGCCCGGATGAAGACGACCGGCCGCGCCACAAGTTTTGTCACGGGCGAAGACTGTCATCAACTGCGGGATATCGAACGTCTCTTAGGGTATGCAGTTCCGCTCGCCTCGGGAAGTGGGGCCCCCTCATCGACCATGACCGCTGAAGGCCGACAGGCTCATCGGAATGAGCGCTCCTCGCCGAGTCATTGGAAGCAGTCCCGGCGTCACGGCCGCTCGAGTCCCGGCAGACCTCGAGGGGAATCACCCTCGCACACCGGCTCGTCGGCAATACGTGCATAAAGTACGAAAAGAGTTCGCAGAACCCACCGTGTGAGATAGAGTGCCTCTTACACGGTGGTCGATATGTAGACCGCGCAGGAACGGGAATCGACTCTTCGCGAAGCTCGTCGATCTCGTCAGGTTCGCATATCATGGCGAAAGGGTAACTGAAATGGATGAACCGACCTTCAAGTCCGTCAGCGGGCATGCAGCACCGCAACTGCGCAGGCATCCTCGTATCCGCGTATCGGCTCCCTTTCCATGTTCATTGGCTCGCGTAGGCGTCATGAGGAAGGCGACGGTCGAAGAGGGGCTGGGGATCGTGTACGACGTATCCACAAAAGGGGCGCGTGTGATGACCGAAGCTGTGATCATGCCTGGAGATCGAATTGCGATGAGTCTGCGGCTGCCCAATCAGGCAAGATTGATGTTTATCGAGGCCGCCACGGTGCGGTGGGGCAAAGAACAAACCTACGGTGTGGAGTTTGAGGGGATCTCCCCGAACGACAACAGACATCTCCAGAGTTTCATTACTCACCTGTCGAAGTCAGGGCCGACGGTCACGGTCTGACGTTCTCAACCTTCGCGACGATGGCTCAACGATCGTTGTCCTCCGGGAGAGACACGAACTGCTTGCGGAAGGTGACAACCTTCACGAGGTAATTCCGTGTTTCCTGATACGGCAGGTTGTTGCGCAACCGATCATAGACCCCCGGTGGTTCAAGACTATTGATGTGATTGAGGGCGGTTACGGAATCGTTGGCAAATGACTTGAAGACATTCCGAGGGCCGGTGTTATACGCCGAGATCACGCAATATTCTCGGGAGACTCGATTATTGATCTGCTCAAGCAGATCATACGAAAGCATATTGAGATAGGCGCTGCCGAGCTCAATGTTGTTTTCCGGATCGAACAGATAGTCACGCGATGGAATCGCGTCCTTGCCCTTGGCCTTTCGATAGGCATCACGGCCTCCGCTGGTCGGAACCAACTGCATCAGTCCATAAGCCGGAGCTGAGCTCACGGCAAAGGGATTGAAATTGCTTTCCGTCCGAATCACAGCAAAAATGAGGCTGGGGCTGATCTTGGATTGCTCGGCAAACCGAGTAACGGTCGCCCGATACTTCTCCGCTTGCCGGTTCGAGAAATTTGCCACCATCTTGATTTCAGCGATCAGAGACTGCTTGGTGATTCCATTCTGGTCCACGGGCCTTGTGTTGGTGGCCGTCTTGAGGGTTGATGCCGCAAATGCCTCGGCTTGTGCGGGAGTCCGGATCGGCTGTCCTTGTTGATTTATAACCAAACCCAACAAGTAGGGTGGCCTGTCGCTGGTCAGCGTGATCGGCTTGTCGGAAAAGAGATCGACGGAGCGCGGATCATCGGGTGTGAGTAAGGTCGTGATGATCGCGTTTTTCAAGCTCTCCTTCGGCGCCTTGTCGTCCAAGGTTTCCACGACGATCGACCCGTTGTCGAAGTCGACAATGGTACGGCTCATATAGTTCTGGGTGTACTTCACGTACTTCTTCTGTTCCGGGACCTTGACCTCTTTCTCGCCCCAGGTTTGTCGCACTCGTCCCGTCAACGCGGTCATGATGGTGTTGAAGTCTCGCTGGATCGTGCGGAGATCCCTGATTGCGGCCTCGGGGTCGCGCTGATAGGCATCGACGCGTTCTTTCAGGATTTGCTTGGGGTCTTTACCCGTTGCGACGTCGAGGAGCGTTCTGCCGGTACGGCTGGCGAGCACGCGTTCCGCGTTCGTCAGAACGCGATTGGGGGACTCGCACCCGGCAAGGAGGATCAATGAGGCGAGAAGGAGTTTGCATATTCGCATCGGCTGGTTGTCCATACTCAACGGCGCGGCATTCTAAATGGTTGCATCGAAAACATGGAATGGCACTTTCGGGAAGCGGGCTTGAATGGGGGGGCTATTTAATTGCGACGGCCTTGACCTCTTTATAGGTCGTATGGCCGTGCAAGACTTTTTGAATGCCGTCTTGCACAAGAGTCGTCATCCCTTCTTCGAGTGCCGTTTTCAGCATCTCTTCGGTGCGTGCTTTCTGTTGCACCATTCGCTTCAGTTGGTCCGTACCCAAAAGGAGTTCGTGCAGAGCGACCCGTCCCTTGAAGCCGGACCGGTTGCACGTTTCGCAGCCCTTCCCACGAGAAAGCCGAAACGTATTGTCTAGCTTGATACCGAGCTTATCCCAATAGTCAGCCCCGTACCCGAGTCGGAGTTCTTCATACTCCTCCTTGGTTCCGATGTACTGCTCTTTGCACTCTTTGCAGATACGGCGAGCGAGACGTTGCGCGAGCACACCCAGCATGGCATCGGCGAAACTGAACGGATCACAACCCATATCAAGCAGACGGGTGACCGTTTCGACGGCGCTGTTGGTGTGCAGTGTGCTCAACACCAGATGGCCGGTCAGTGAGGCTTCGATGCCCGTGTCGGCCGTTTCTTTATCCCGCATTTCTCCGACCATGATGACGTCGGGGTCGGCCCGAAGAAAAGCGCGCATCGCATTGGCGAACGTGAATCCGATCTTCGGCTGAACCTGCACTTGGCGCAGGCCGTACTGAGTAATTTCGACGGGATCTTCGGCCGTCCATATTTTGATGTCGGGGGTGTTGATGTTGCCGAGTACCGAGTGAAGGGTGGTTGTTTTCCCGGAGCCTGTCGGGCCGACGCACAGAATGATGCCATAGGGCTTTTCCGAAATCTCCTTCAGAGCTCTGAGATTCCGTTCAGAGAACCCCATCTTGTCGAGAGGCAGGGGTTCGCTGGCCGCCAGGATACGCATGACCACGTCTTCGTTGTATCCGGCCGTGGGGAGCGTGGCGACGCGGAGCTCGATTTCTTTTGTCTCTGAAAGCTTGAACTTGATCTTGCCGTCCTGAGGCTTGCGGCGCTCGGCGATGTCCAAACTGGCCATGATCTTCAGTCGGGAGACGATGGCACGGCGGTAACTCTGCGGAATCTTCATGTATTCGAAACAGTCTCCGTCAACTCGGAACCGGACCAGCGTTTCGCGTTTTTCTCCATACGGCTCGATGTGAATATCCGATGCATTTTGTCGGTACGCATCGGCGATGATCTGGTTGGCCAGGCGGACGATCGCGCTGTCGTTTTCATCCAGGCCTCCGCTGCCGCTGGAATCCTCCATGGCCTCGGCTTGCGCTTCGGTGACGAGTTCGCCGAGAATATCGGACACGTTTTCATCGAGTTTCCTTCCTCCCGTATCGCTCGGTCCAGTCGCGGAGGTTAGAAATTGTGCGATGTCGCGGCGCAGACTGACGGCAAAGCGAATATTGAGGCCGGGAAATGTTCGTTTGATGTCTTGTACGCGGTCAAGATCTCCGGGATCGTCGGTGAGAATCTCGATTGCCGTGCGGTCTCGTTTTAGCGGCATCCAGTGGTTCTTTTTGAGATAGTCGACGTTGAGGTTCTTCAGGAGCTCCACGTCGACAATGGTGCGCTCGCTGTATTCGATATACGGGCACTTATAGAACTGGGCGAGCGATTTGCCGATATCGGACTTGGGGACTTTGCATTTTTCGATCAGGATGCTCTCTAGGTCGCTCATCCCTTTTCGGGAGTCGGCAATGGCCTGGTCGAGTTCATTCTGGGTAATACGGTTGTTGCTGACCAAGAGATCGAACTTCGTGGGATTCTTTTTCGATATCTTGCGGAGATTGAAGAAGGCGATTCCGAGCGCTTTTGCAATTTCATCGACGGCTTCTTCATCTTTGCGGGTAAACCGACTCCCGCTCTTCTTATTGAGAAGTTGTAGGACTCCCATCAAGTATTTATTGTCAGCAACGATCGGGTACGTCAGAACTTGTTTGGTCCTGAAGCCGGTGCGTTTGTCATAAGACGTGTCGTGAAGCAGCGACGGATGGATCCCTTGGAGTTCCGCTATGTTGTAGGCGTCGGCGATGTTGACGGGACGGAGGTACTTCGCGCAGAAACCGGCGAGACTTTGCTCGGTAATGGGAATGCGGACTTCTTCAACGCTGTCGATATGGGGGACTTTGGAGAAGATTTCCTTCTTTTCGGAGTCGAATGCGAAGAGAGTCAAGTCCTCCGCGTCGAACAGACTCAGAATATCCTTGTGCAAGTCGAGCAGGATTTGGTCAAGGTTGCTCGCCGCATGAACCTGAGTGGTAATCCGTTTGACGTGTTCGGCATGCTCGACTTTTTGTTGCAACTCTTGGAGATTCTGAGTCATCGGCTTGGCGTGCATCCGACTGCGCTCTCTCTGAGGTCGAGACGTGAACCAATAAGATGGTATGCTGGATCAGTAGACACCAGCCGGGAACAAGTCATTGGGCTGTGAATCGAGATCAGTCTAACCGAAAGGGATGAGAAGGCAAGGAAAAGGCGGTTTCCTTCGGTCGAGTCCCGCGGAAATCATGGGACAATGTGAGGGTGGAAGGAATCACGCAGGGGGTGGGTCGGCTTCGTGAGAAAGCTTTGTCAGATGGGCGATGAGATCACCGGGCGCGATGCGGGTTTTGATCCCGCTTCTTCGAATCTTGATCTCCACGACGCCGTCCGCAAGACCTTTGTCGCCTACGACCACCTGGAACGGGGCGCCGATCAGATCGGCATCATTGAACTTGACGCCTGCGCGATCGGCGCGGTTGTCCCATAAGACCTCGAATCCCGCAGCCATGAGGTCCGAATAGAGACGTGCGGCGGTTTCGGTGGTCTTCTCCGATTGGCTGACCGTCAGGAGGTGCAGATGAAACGGCGCGATGGGAAATGGCCAAATGATGCCCTTCTCGTCGTGATGTTGTTCGATCGCAGCAGCGGCGGTGCGCCCGACGCCGATGCCATAGCAACCCATAATGGCCAGGCGCTCCTTGCCCTGCTCATCGAGTATGGTGGCGTTCATTTTCTGGCTATACTTGGTGCCGAGTAAGAACACCTGTCCGACTTCAATACCTTTGGCAAGCATCAAAAGGCCGGATCCGCGGGGGGAAGGATCGCCGGCTTGCGCATTGCGAAGATCGGCAAACTGTTCGACGGTGAAGTCGCGATCGGGATTGGCGTTCAGGTAGTGAGTATCGTCTTTGTTGGCCCCGATCACCGCGTTTTTCATTCCTGTAACGGCATGGTCGGCCAGGATTCGCACCTTCTCTAAGCCGACCGGCCCAGCGAATCCGAGCGCAGCTCCCGTCAGTTGCTGTACCGTCTCGAGATCGGCCAGCGCAACGTCGTGCACCTTCAGCAGCCGCGCGAGTTTCACCTCGTTCAGTTCATGATCGCCTCGGATCAGCACCGCGACGGGTTCCGATCCAACTCGGTAAATCAGTGTCTTCACCAATTGTCGAGGTGTAATTTTCAAAAAGGCCGTTACTTCTTCCACCGTTCGGCGCTGGGGAGTGGCGATAGGAGTCAGGGGGAGAAGGGGCGTCGCATCGACCTCAGCGGGAGGAAGCACTTCGGCCCGTTCAAGATTGGCGGCGTAGGATGCCTGGTCGCTGTATACCACCGTTGCTTCTCCAGTGTCGGCCAGGACCATAAACTCGTGGGAAACATCCCCGCCGATTAACCCCGTGTCGGCCTCAACCGCCCGAAAGGTGAGGCCACACCGTGTAAAGATCCGGGTGTAGGCGTCGTACATTTTCTGATAGCTGATCTTGGCGCCGGCTTCGTCGACGTCGAAACTGTAGGCATCTTTCATGATAAACTCACGCCCTCGCATGAGTCCAAATCGGGGACGGATCTCATCCCGGAATTTGGTTTGAATCTGGTAAAAATTCAGCGGGAGCTGGCGATAGGAACGCACTTCTCGCCGGAAGAGATCGGTAATGACTTCTTCATGTGTCGGGCCCAAGCAAAAATCACGCTCGTGGCGATCCTTGAAACGCAGGAGTTCCGTCCCGTAGTAATCCCAGCGGCCTGTCTCTTTCCACAATTCGGCCGGAGATGCGATCGTCATCAGCAGCTCTTGGGCGCCGGCACGGTTCATTTCCTCACGGACGATCTGTTCGATCTTGCGGATCACACGGAGACCGAGTGGAAGGTACGTGTAAATGCCGGCTGC
>CAZNBG010000075.1:0-6671 GCA_964570915.1 uncultured Nitrospira sp.
GCGCAACCTTTCCGCTCACATTTCCCGGAGAATCCGGAGCCGGCGCGGGGAGTATGCAATCATGACGCAGACGCCGGCATCATCACAACTCGGCACACGATGGGGACTGAAGACCAAAATCATTCTTTCCATGCTGCTCGTCGGCATCATCCCGCTCGTTGTGGGTTTGGGGATGGCGTTCTGGCAAGGCTCTCAAGAAATCCGGGAAGTGAGCGGGGAAAGCTTTGAAGCGCTTGCCACTGAAGCCGCCCGCAAACTCGATCTCCTTCTGGCTGAAGAAATCGCGCATACTGCGCGCATCGCGAATGACTCGACGATCATTCGAGAATTGGAGCGCCAGCGTGATGCGCGAGGCGACTCTAAGAATCCGAATCCTGCGACCACTGACTTAGAGCGGCGTTGGACAGATCGAGACCCTGCTGCCATCAAATCCATCACGGACAACCATCTCAGCGCATTGCTCCACGAGTACTATACCGGTGCCCATAGCGCGCCCAGTCAATTGCTTCCACATGTCGTTCGCTCCTCCACAAAGATGCTGTTCCTGACCGATGCACACGGCGTGCTCGTCGCAACCATGACCGACCATCCGAGGTTTCGCCACCATACCACCACATGGTGGCGGGGAACCTTCAACAAGGCAGTGGGAAAAATCTATGTTGAAGACGTCCGTTTCGACGACCAGGTGAACGCCTATGTCTTCTCCATCTCGCTCCCTGTCATGGATAGTCTGCGGTATGAAGTCGTCGGGGTCCTCCACCGCGTGATCGACGCCAAAGAATTCTTTTCTCCTGCAACCCACGTCACTCGATTTGGAAAGACTGGGCATGTCATGCTGATCGATACCAACGGGATCGTCGTCAGCTGCCCGATTCTTCCCACCGGTGTCCCCTTGTCCGATCCGAAGTTAATCCCACTGGTGACGCCGCAGCAACCCGGTTGGGTGCAAGCCTCGAGCGACGGTCATGGCGGGCAGGCAACCTCCGTCATCGGGTTTGCCCCGCTTTCTGAAACTAGCCGAGTGACCAACGGTTCCAGCAACGACGGGTCGTGGCACACTTTCGTCTGGCAATCGTCTGATGAACTCTTTGCGCCGATCGAGCATCTGTTCGCCTGGGTGACCGTGTTTGGAGCCGTGGCTATCGTGCTGCTGGTTTCGCTAGGGTACGTGGCTGCCGGTCGCATTGTCACTCCGGTACGGCAACTGCAACTGGCCGCGCAGTCGATCGGGCGCGGTGAATTGCGAACTCCGATCCAGATCCACACCGGTGATGAATTGGAGGACTTAGCTGAAGAATTCAACCGCATGAACCAGCAGTTGAAAGCCGCGTTCGCCGGACTGACCGATCAAGTCAAATTGAAAACCCAGGAAGTCCAAGTCCTGCAGCAATCGACGGATCAGATTCTAGACGCGGTTCCCACCCCAATCCTCCTCATCGATGCACACGAAATCGTGCGCTATATCAATCGGGCGGCCCGCGAATCCTTCAAGATCCAGGAACCGATGTCGGGATCGTCGCTGTTCACTATTCTTCCACTCGACTCAACCGTTCAGAAACAGCTTCAAGCAGAGTTTCAAACCGACAGGGCTACGCCGTTCGCCACAGCCGATATCAAACGTGAGACGGCGCCGAGGGATCCGCTGGAGCCGAGCGCCGATCATGATTCAGCCCGTCATCGCTCTGAACTCCATATCGGACCGCGCATCTATCACTATCAATGGTTCCGGCTGCCCGCCAGGCCCGGAGAAGAAGTCAGTATTGGGCTAGTGCTTCGAGACACCACGGATGAGAGCCGGATGCAAGACCAGTTAGTCCAGGCGGAAAAGACGGGAAGCCTTGGCGTACTAACAGCCGGCATCGGCCATGAACTCAACAACCCCTTATTCGGAGTCATCGGACTGGGAGAAGCCATCCAAGAAGAAGACAATCTTGAGCAGATCAAGAGCTATGCGCAAGACATTGTGGCGCATGGTCGCCGGATGTCGGCGATCATTCGAGACTTTACCGGCATGACAAGCCGAGACGCCTCCGACAAGCCGGTTCCGATCATTTTGGAACGTGAGTTAGACGAAGCGTTAGCCATGGTACAGACCACCGTTGAAATGAAAAGCATCGCGATCCAGAAAACCTATGCAGGCGAGACACCCGTCCTTGCCTTCCCGGATCAACTCCGGCAAGCGCTGGTAAATCTTGTGACCAACGCCGCGCAAGCCATGAAAGGCAAGGGTACTCTGGCATTAACCACCGTCCAGTCAGGCCATATCGTGACTGCAACCATCACCGACTCCGGACCCGGTATTTCCAAGCAACACTTATCGAAGGTCTTCGACCCGTTTTTTACAACAAAAGGACAGGGGGAAGGTTCGGGCCTCGGGCTGACGGTCGCGAGACGCATTATCCGAAAATTGGGGGGCGACCTCCGCATCGAATGCCTCGAAGGCCAAGGCACTACCGGCATCGTCACTCTACCGATCAGTGCGTCCCTATCATCCGAAGGAGGCTCATGGGCAACTTCCGCCTCGCGTTCCGAGCCACAACCGTCACACTCCTCTTAGGAGGGTTCTGGAGCGTGGGTGCTCTCCTCTCCGCCAAAGAGAGCCCCTTCGCCGCCGGTATCTCTCCTGAAAAGGTCGCGGATTACGTCCATGCCGTTCTGGAGGCCGATCGCACAATTTACACGACCCAGGTCGTGAACCGTATGCAGGGAAAAGGGATCGTCGCGGCAACCGAACATTGGGAGCAGGACAACGCGCTCCCTCTCCCGGCCCAGTTCCTCCAACATTCAGGCCGGTTGGTAGCCGAGAGCGGACGAGGCATCCGTTACAGACTTATCGGGCTCTCTCCAATCTATCAACGCAACGCGCCCGCCACTGAGTTCGAGCGAAAAGCACTGGAGATGCTTCGACACCAGCCCGATCGGCCGATCACCGGGATTGTGTCAAGCGGCAAGAAACAATACTTCCAAGCCATCTATGCCGACCGAGCCGTTTCTTCCGTGTGCGTCACATGTCACAACAGTCATCCGCTGAGTCCCAAGCAGGACTTTAAGGTCAGTGATGTGATGGGTGGTATCGCGATTACAATCCCGTTAGAGTAGTAGGAGACGTTCTCGTCATAGCTGTCAAGAAGAAGCGATTGCGTGTGAAGGAGAGTGACGCCTGACCTGGACGTTACGATGGCGTTGACGAACCCTGGGGCGCGACCATCTGCTTGAGATGGTACTCTTCCCGATAAATCTGAACCGCAGTCATGAGCAAACTGACCAATATCGGCCCGATAAAGAGGCCGAGCAATCCGTACAGCGCCAATCCGCCCAATACGCTGAGCACGAGTAGCAACACGGGAATCTGCACATCTTGGCCTATCAACCACGGACGAAGGAACTGGTCGACCATCGAGACGACGCCGATCCCCCAGGCCAACATCGCCAGCGCTTTTCCGGTCGAGCCGATCCAGAACAAATAGAGGGCAACGGGGCCCCATATCAACCCGGTTCCGCCGAATGGAATCGGGGCGAGCACGATCGTCAACGCCGTGAGTCCGATCGGAAACGGCACACCGAGCGCAAGATAAGCCAGCCCTGCCAGCAGGCCTTGAACAATGGCCGTCACCAGCATTCCTTTCACCACCGCGCGAATCGTTTGATCCAGCCGGGTCAGGATCTTGGACTTGTGCGACTCTTCCATCGGAATCAGATCGTATAGAACCGCGAGCCACTGTCGGCCATCCTTGAAGAGGAAAAACAGCACCAACAACATCATGAAGAAATCCGCCACGAGAGCGAACGCATTCTTCAGCAGGCCTCCCATACTGCCGACCAGAAATTGGCTGACCTCTTTTACCCCAGTCATTAACGACTGCTCTAACGAGACCACCGGTGTACCGGTACCGGAGATGGCCGACTTCAACCACCCTCCGACGAAGGGAATAGTCGCCACTTGCTCCGGTAGCCTTTGAAGTCCGCCGGATGCCACCCATCCTCGAATTTCCTGTTCCGCTGCGCCAGCTTCTCGTGCCAACATGGCCCCCATCACAACCAACGGTACGATTACGATACCCAATGCACCGACCGTCAGCACTGCGGCGGATACCACCTCTTGACCACCCAGCAGTTTTGTCAGTCGGAGATGAATGGGAAACCCCCAATGGGCAAGGAGCCCAGCCCAGAGAGCCGAAAAGACGAAAGGTTTGAACATCAACCCAATTTGATAGAGCAGCAACACCAGGAGAGCAAAGAACACGATGGAAAAGATCTGCTGTCGAGTCATGAACAAGGTCAGAGTCTCTTGAGGAGCTAGCGAGTTAAATAGCAGATCCGACGGCTTCTGTCACGGAAGGAACAAGCGGGATAAAGGAATGGACCTACCCTGCAGAAACGAAACTGGAGGCACGAATGCGGACGAGGCTACAGATCGGCCTCTCTACCGATCAGCGCAACCGCCTTTCCGCGATGCGTATTCATGTCGCGAACGTTGCTGGGCAATCGAGGCGCTTCTTCCGGCCAGCCGGTGACTCCCATGTCGCTCACTCCCTGAAACTTGGCCCCCTCTTCCATCAGCAACATAGGACTATGCACTTCGCCGATCAGAATCGCCGTTTTGAGCAGTTGTACCCGCCCGGTGGCCGTCACGGTCGCTTTGATTCGTCCGCTGCTGATGAGTGAATCGGCATGGATGGCTCCCTTCACAACTCCATCCTCTCCGACGATCACTTCGCCTTTCGTGTGCACATCACCTTCCAAGCGACCATCGATCCGCACCGTACCGTCCACCTTGATTTCGCCCTTCAATTCAACGCCTTTTGCCAACAGCGTAATATTGCCGTCATCCCCATACCCGGTCTTTTTCATGGAAAACTCCTCTGTGCAGGCCACCCTTTCCAGGGGTACCTTATGACCGGAGATACGCCTAACAGTTTGTGGAATCCGGCAACCCGATAGGCACGTGCCGCTGTCTATGAGGAGAAGCCGAACGTCTGCTTGAGCCGTTCCCAGAAGCCACCTCCATGAACCTCGCAGTAGACCGTCGGCTCCGTTCCGGCGATGAAGAACTCTGATGTTTTCTCCGGACATTGCGACGTCGCCAGTTGGCCGGTTTTCGGGTCGATTCGACGCTGGACGATCCCAGAGGGCATTTCAAAATCCGGCACACCCTGTGGCATGAGCCGAACTGCCAACTCACTCCAGATCGGAAGAGCGGCCTGTGCGCCGGTCAGTTTAAGCGGTCGCTCATCATCAAAGCCAACCCAGACACCGATCGCGATATCCGGCGTGTACCCGACGAACCACGCGTCTCGATAGCCATCCGTCGTCCCGGTTTTGCCTGCCACCGGCCCTTGAACTCCGAGGGTCCTGGCCTTGGCGGCAGTCCCTCGATCCACCACTCCCTTCAACAAGGAGGTCACAAGAAATGTCCCTTGTGGAGTTGCCGCCTGACGTCGATCAAGGGTCGGACTCCAGAGAGTCTCGCCACTCACACCTGCCATATTGGACAGTGCGACCGGATGGATGACAACTCCTCCATTGGCAAGTCCAGCGTAAGCGGATGTGATTTGCAGTAAGGAAACGGAGGAACTCCCCAAGGCCAAAGACAAATTGTCGGCCAGGGGTGTAGTAATACCGAACGCTTGTAACAAGCTCACGAGTGCCGTAATCCCAGTCCGGTGAGCCGTTCGAACGGCGGGAACGTTGAGTGATTGCTCGATGGCCGTTCGGACCGTGACCTGCCCTCGATACTGTCGATCGTAATTCTGAGGCGACCAAGGACCTGTGCCGGATTCCAAGGTCACCGGTTCATCCGTCAGCAGCGTTGCCGGAGTCAGGCCGGTCGTCCCTTGATCGCGGGCCACCTCGAATCCGGCCAGGTATACAAAGGGCTTGAACAGTGATCCTGCCGATCGACGCGCCTGCACCGCACGATTGAATTGGCTCAGCTGATAGTCCCGTCCACCGACCATCGCCAGTACATGGCCATGCTTCACGTCCAACACAACCGCAGCGCTCTGAAGCGGCGGCTCAACGCCGGCGAGCGACGGATAGCTCTTCTCCAGCTTTGCCAATCCTTGTTGCAAGACCTGCGCGGCGATCTGTTGAGTTCTGGGATCGAGTGTCGAATAGATCCGCGATCCTTCCGGAATTCCCATGCCGGTCCCTTGCTCAATCTCCCTGAACAGATAATCAACAAAGTACGGCGCATCGGTAAAAGCGTCTTTGGTCAGTACGACCTTCACCGGTCGATTCATGGCAACTATTAAGGCTTCCTCTGTTAGGAGGCCCGTTTCTCTCAGTCGGCGGAGTACCACGTTGCGGCGCTTGGTTGCCGACTCCACGTTCTTCACCGGCGAATAGGTATTGGGACCTTTAATCAATCCGACAATCAAGGCGATTTCTTCGATCGACAATGTAGCTGGAGTCTTCCCAAAGTAGCGATGCGCCGCTTCGCCCACACCATAGATTGACACGGGCCCGGCTTGACCGAGATAGATTTCGTTCACATAACTCTCCAGAATCTCTTCTTTTCGGTACTTGAACTCAAGCGCCATCGCGGCCACAAGCTCCCGGAACTTCCGCCCCATGGTGCGTTGGGGAGAATAAAAGAGGTTTTTTGCCAGCTGCTGAGTGAGGGTGCTGCCCCCCTGCACGCCGGCTCCGCGAGTGACATTGATCCACAA
>CAZNBG010000075.1:6681-8271 GCA_964570915.1 uncultured Nitrospira sp.
TGTCGGCCCTTCCAAAACCCCGAAAAGCCCCCGGGACCCGGGTTGCCCGAGTTGAATCTCGTCCAAGTAGGTCTGGGGGATCTGGGGCTTGCGTTAATGGCGCTCGGCGAGTAAGGCCATCGCCGCCTCGGTCAGCTTGCGTTCGATCGTACGCTCGTTGGTGAGGAACAGGTTCTTGATCAGCTGCTGGGTGAGCGTGCTGCCGCCCTGCACAACAGCTCCACGCGTTATATTGGTCCACAGCGCCCGACCGATGGCGAAAGGATCAACCCCGTAGTGAGAGAAGAACCGGCGATCTTCGACGGCCAGCAACGCTTCAATCAGTGCGGGAGGCACCTGGTTCAATGGAACCCATTCGCGAACCTGTTTGGTTCCTGCCCGCATCCCGCTGATCAAGACTGGTTCGAGGGTGACGAGTGAGAGTGGCTGACCATCCGATACTGACAACACCTCGGTCACGATATCGTTAGCCAATATCAGTCGTATGGATCTGGCAGGAAGCCGATTTTCTTCCTGAGCACGCAGAAAAATCTCGATGGCATCGTTCTTGACGAAATACTCACCGGCTCTCCGCGGTGTGGCAGTGACCGGCCTGTACTCCAGCCGATGCAGGCTGTCAAACAGGCCTGAATCCAGGGGATGGAGGCCCGGCGTCAGGAAAAACGGAGCCCCGTAGATTAAGAGCGGAGGATGCTCATCACTCTTTGGAAGCGACAAGCTCGCGGAAACCACAGCAGCATACATTACGAGGCCGGTTAGACTACAGAGGATCACTCCCAGCGTGGCGCATATTCCTCTCTTGAACCAGACACCAGCTGACACCATCAGAGCCATTCCTCACTTGGACAGTAGAGGGACATAAACAAGCCTATTGCCGCCAGCACCATTGCAGCAGTAAATGAATGGCCTCTTGCCAATGCACCAGCACATTCTACCCTCGACACCCCTCTTCCGTGTTACCCCCTCCGGGGCTACCTCATCCGCACGCCTTCAGGTATCTTTCTCATAACACACAGGAGTCCCCACAACCTGTAACAGGAGAGAATCATGAACTGTTCACGCTGCCACGGCCACATGGTCAATGACCATTTTTTGGATTTCGATGGAACCATTGGGCACATGTGGGCCAAGGGATACCGCTGCATGAATTGTGGGAATGTCCATGACCCGGTCATCGAGCGACATCGTCTTGCTAGGGAGCAACAGGCGTTGGTCCTCTCGCAGGGCGAGCTGGACTTCACGCAAGGTCAGCTCCCCCCTGAAGTACAATCGGCCATGCCACATGCAGCCTGAGTTCAGCCTCACGGTATGAGCTCTCACGAGTCCACTGGTCTACGGCGCTGGAGCGATAAAGGAAAGCCATGGCTTCTATCTTGATCGTCGACGATGATGCGCCAATTCGGACATTGTTGCGTCGCATTCTTGAAGAAGACGGCCATCAGATTCGTGAAGCTGCCAACGGCCAAATCGGTCTCATGCTCTATCGCGACACACCCGCCGATCTCGTCATCACTGATATGTTGATGCCGGAGCGAGATGGGCTGGAAGTCCCGCTCGCGTTTAACCAGGATTTTTTGGACTCCAGAGTGA
>CAZNBG010000075.1:8281-10380 GCA_964570915.1 uncultured Nitrospira sp.
AAAAAGGTAATGGTGGGTCCGGGGGCGGAATGGGTGGGAAGTCACGCTGGCGTTACGACAGGATTTTCTGGACGCCAGAGTGATAGCCATGCCCGGGGCACCCGGCTACCAGCATTTTCTGAATGTCGCCAAGGTCTTTGGCGCACGACACATTATTCAGAACCCTTTACAGCTGAAGAAATCCGCCGAATCGTGGGCTTCACGTTGGAGCATTAGCCCATTAGAAGCTAAATGAAGAAGCCCACTAGAGCCGACTTGACGAACCAGGCGCAGCGTTGTGGTCACCCTTCCTTCACTCTTCCATGAGTCCTATCGGATTCGAGCATTTGTGAAGGCCACAACGATCCAACGAACATGCCGATTCCTGCCGCTAGAAACCCAACGAGTTGTGGGGGCCAGACATCCGTCGGCTGGCTCAATAATTCAAGTACCAGCCAACTCGTAAGACCAGCGACAATGGCGCAAAGCGCGCCCTGTGTCGTGGCTCGCTTCCAATAGAGCCCCGCAACCAACGGGATAAACGCCGCCACCAGAGTAACCTTGTAGGTATTCACCACCAACTTGTAGATCGTCGCATCTGACCAGAGTGCAATGACCAGGACCACCGAGGCGAAGCCGAGCAAGACCGTGCGCATCAGGCGAAGAAACTCTGAGTCATTCACATGCGCGAGCAGCGGTCGAATGACGTTCTCACTCAGTGCCACCGATGGCGCGAGCAGCGTCGCGCTTGAACAACTCATGACGGCAGACAGAACGGCTCCGAAGAAAATGATCTGCGCCGGAAGGGGCGTGTATTGAAGAATCAATGTCGGCAACACAAGCTGTGAATCCTCCTCCAGCAGCGTTCCGAATTTGATGGGATCAATCAGAGTCGCCGCATACGCGAGAAACATTGGAACAAAACAGAAGACAAAATAGAGTGCAGCGCCCAACAGTGATCCCCGCACGGCTGTCTGTTCATTCTTGGCCGACGTGATCCGTTGAAATACATCCTGCTGCGGGATAGATCCGAGCATCATCGTCATCCATGCTCCGATGAAAGGGATCCAGGCCGTGATCGTGGCCGGTGGGAACAGGTCCAATTTTCCGGTCACGGCCGCATGAGAGATCACCGTTTGCACCCCTCCCGCCAGATCACCCACGATTGACGCGATATAGAGCAGCCCTCCTATGATGACTGAGATCTGCACGAAGTCCAGGATTGCCACGGAAAACATGCCACCAAAGGTCGTATAGGTTAGAACAATCGCCGCGCCGATCATGATCCCGGTCGACTGACTAACAGCTCCCTCCGTGACAACGTTGAGGACTAAACCGAGCACTTTGAATTGAGCCGCAACCCAACCCAAGTATGAGGCGACGATACAGAGTGTGCAGAGAACTTCGACGGTGCGGTTATAGCGGTAGCGATAGTAGTCGCCCACCGTCAACATATTGAGTCGATATAACCGTGGGGCAAAGAAGAGTCCCGCGAGCATCAAACACATACTGGACCCGAACGGATCCGCGACGACACCGCGGAGACCCTCTTTGACAAACGTGGCAGAGATGCCTAATACCGCTTCGGCACCGAACCAAGTTGCAAAGACAGTCGCCGTGACGACAGCGAGCGGCAGACTTCTTCCGGCCACCGCAAAATCCTTGGAGTTTTGCACGCGTGTCGCGGCGAAGAGCCCGATACCGACCGAAAGGAGGAGGTAGAGGATGACGAACCAGAGCACCACTTGGGCAGGATAAAGCGATCCTAATTCGCAATCAATGAGTATTCACAATTGTGGATGGCAAGACTAACGCGCTTCACCGACATATCCAACGAAACGAGAGACGGGCTTGGAGAGAGAAACTCACCGCAGGGAAAAGAGTGCAGATCAAGGCTTGAAGATCTCCACCACCGGGCAAAGACAGAATGAGAACGTAACGCCAAAACGATTCAGCCACAAGCTAGAAAGTCACGTATCGAGATGCTCCAAACACGAGACGGCACCCGACGAGAAAGAGATCACCGTGCGACTCAACCGGTACTGCTCTTGTCCATTGCACCTCGTAAAAATTTAAGGAATGTTCCCATCGAGTCTCGGGAACATGCAGTTCTAAAAGCA
>CAZNBG010000076.1:0-4059 GCA_964570915.1 uncultured Nitrospira sp.
GGCCCGGTTCCCCTTTGCAACCCAACCTTTAGGTTATGGGTCCCGGATTTCGGAAGGACGACACTGGGAGAGAGCCGCAGTCCATCTCGACGCCATCAGACTGTCGCGCGCAACGGCTACAGCTCACCGCCCCTGAAGGGCCGCCTCCAGCCGCGCCAGCTCGCCCGCCAGATCGCGCTCGACATCGGCGACCTGCATGTCGATCACAGCGTAGTCCCGCGCTTCGAGCCAGGCACGGCGGTTGGCGCGGTCGGCGGCGATGGCGGCGGTCCCGCCGGGGTTGACGAGCTCGACCGGGAAGCGGTGTACGAAGGAAACGAAAGCGGGGAAACCGTCCTTGACAGTAAGTGAGACTGGGATGTTGGCACTGACTCCGGATACGGCGTTCGTAACGTTCGGCATGGAAACCCCTGGCAAATCGGTGACTGAGGCCCAGCGTCGGAATGCTGCCATCATGAACAAAGTCATGGACCAGTTGCGGGATGTGCAGATAGACAGGGAGCGGATTCAAACCTCCTCGTTTACGGTCTCTCCACAATATCGACCTCTGCCAAAGCGCGCCGCCGATGCATCGCCTGCTACTCCGGAAATCGTCGGCTACATCGTCAGCAACATGGTGACAGTGGAAATCCGGGCTCTCGACAAAGTTGGCACGATCATCGAAGCAGTCTTGAAGGCCGGCGCAAATAGCTTTCAGGGGTTACATTGGGGGTTGCGAGACGAACAACCGGCACGACTCAGCGCCGTGAAACAGGCTGCTACGAAGGCGCGTGAGAAAGCGGCCGCCTTAAGCGAGGCTCTCCACGTGAAGCTTGTACGGGTGTTATCGGTTAACGAGGGGGGCCACGTCATCAGGCCTGCCGCTCCCATGGCACGCATGGCGATGGAAACGAGCGCAGGCAGTATGCCGATCTCATCAGGCGAGCTGAAAGTCGAGGCATCGGTGACGCTGGTCTACGAAATAGTCTAGGATTGAGGAACGGCGGTGGCTATCTTATTTATTCCGCTGATGGCGGTCCGCCTTCCCACAGCTTCACAGTGCGATCCCAGGAGGCGCTGGCGAGACGTTTGCCGTCTGGAGAAAAGGCCAGGCCTCGGACTCCTCCGTTATGGCCTTTCAGGGTACGGAAGTTGCGCCCGGTCGAGAGATCCCAAAATTTGATCGTCTGATCGTCACTGGCACTGACCAAGACTTTTCCATCCGGCGACACGGCAAGATTCCGGACCCAGCCCTTGTGGCCGGTGAGGGTCTTTTTCTCGACCGCGCTCGGCATCTCGAAGAGCTTGATGGTGGTGTCTCGGCTGCCGGTAATCAAGAATTTCGCATCCGGGGTGAAGGTCATGGCACCGATCCAGTAGTCCATCGGTTTTTGAAATCCGCCGTCATCCTCAACAAAGTAGCCGCGGGTCTCGGTGGAATCCACCTGGTTTTGCCGCCAATGACCATCGTGGAGCACCTTTTCTTCCCCGCTCGGGAGCACTTCCCACACCTTGATCTTTCCGATGTCGGTCCCGCTGGCGAGATGAATACCGTCCGGTGAAAACGCCACGCAGACCGACCAGTGGTGGTCGTATTCGTCCTTCCCGAGCAAGGTCATCAGCTCGGTGCCGGTGGTTATTTCCCAAATCTTGATGTCTTTGTTATGGCTGCCGCGTGCGAGCATGAGGCCGTCCGGCGAGAGCGAGAGGCTGCAGACATTATGATCGTATCGTGTGAACAGGAGTTTCATCGGCTCGCCGGTCTTGCCATTCCATAACCGGATGGTGCGGTCCTCACTCCCGGTAGCGAGGACCTGTCCGTCCGGAGTGAAGACGATCGCGCGAATATCGTGGGTGTGGCCGCGAAGAGAGCGCAGCAACCGACCGGTTTCGATATCCCACATGCGTACGAGGCGTTCGGCGCCGCCGCTGACCAGCATCGATCCATCGGGGGAAAAGGCGACGGCCCAGACCCCATGCGAATGGCCGCGGAACGTTTTCACTTCCCGGCAGTCCGTCATCCAGTATTCTACGAAATCGACGGCAGGTATCGATGCAGTTGCCGTCTCAGAAGACACATTCACAAGCGAAGAGGTCAGCGTAGGTTCCAACATCGGCAATCTTCTTTTCTTGGCCATTTAGTCAGTAATTGGTAACCAGCCCGGCAAGAATAATTCCCTCGGATATTTGGATCGTAAGAGATGCCTCGCGGCAAAGTCAAGCCGGCAATGGCCTCCTTGCGCCGCTGAGGGTTCTCCCATGGAAATTAGATTCCAACCAGCCTTACTCCAGGAAGTGATCGACTCGTTCGTTGAGAAGACGGAACGGGAAGGCGATCCTACATACTACAAAGAGTTCCATGAGCATGCCGACCCGATTTACGAGAAGTTCATTCTCGAAGACCGGGAATCGGAGTTCAAAAAGTTGTATCAATATCTCTTCGGTATCTGGGGGTTTTCGGATATCGTCCGCGATTCGTTCAACGAGTATCCGCTGTTGAAGCAGAAGGTGGGGATCGTCCTCGTCAAAGGCGTGTTGAAAGAAGATCAGGAAGGTGTCGACATTCTCCGGAAATGGGGGTCGGTCGAAAAAGACCTGGCCAAAGAGTTTGAAGAGAGGGGGATGAAAGGTGTGGGGATTAAGTTGATTCCCCGCCGATTTTACGATCCGGCGCTGACCCGCTATTGCCGCCACGAGTTGATGCACATTTCCGACATGATCGATCCGCTGTTCGGTTACGATCCGGATACCAAGATCGGCCAAAACCCCGGCGAAGAGACGTTGATCTTACAGCGCTATCGGGTGCTTTGGAGTTTGAGCGTAGACAGTCGATTGGTTACAGCGGGTCAGGAACCCATGCTGAGCAAGGAAGCTCGATTCAAGGAATTCCGGTCGTGGTACCGAAAGATTCCACCTCCTCAATTGAAAGCGGTATTCGAGGTGCTCTGGCAAACCTCGTACTTCACGCACTCGGAGTTGATTGAAATGGCCGCCGACACACTCCGTGTGATGGATCGAGCCGTGGATGTAGAAGGCGGTGAGGTTCCGGAAACCGAAAATAAGATCATGCTCATGCCGGGGTTCCCATGCCCGTTGTGCCGGTTCCCCACATATTCCTGGGTCGAAGATATGCAGACGAAATTGGAGCCATACGTGCTCGACTTTATCCGTGAGAATCACCCGGGGTGGGATGTGGAATTCGGAGCCTGTGATCGCTGTGTTGAGGTGTATAAGCTGCGTGCCGACGGCGTCATGTAAAGGGGGAGGGTAAAAAAGACCGCCGGCTGCGTTCTCGGCTCGCAAGGATCTTCACCGTACCCCCGAAGGTACGCCTGCTGTCCTTGTATTACCTGTGACCTTGCCGAACGACCTGTTTGACCCTCCTCCAAGGAATCCACACTCATGGCAACCAATTCTTCATACGGCCGACGAGATTTCTTGAAGGATTCCGTCTTCTCGACCGTCAGAGCCGCGCACGAACTCGTCAAACAGGCCGATGGTCTCCCTGCGGAGCCGCTCCCGCCGCCGGTTCGTGTTGATTGGTTGCGCCCCCCTGGTGCAGTGGCAGAACACCTCTTTTTGGAGCGTTGTACGAAATGCAATGATTGCGTCGTGGCCTGTCCACCCGGAGCGATCGTGGCCCATCCGCAGGACGGCACCCCGGTTGTATTTGCTGATCAATCACCCTGTCTCTTATGTGAGGACCTCCCGTGCATCACGGCCTGTAGAGTAGACGCGCTCGTGCCGGTCGAGGGGATGGGCCAAGTCCACATGGGAATCGCTGGGGTGTCACACCGTCTTTGCACGGCGGTTCAGGGGTTCCAGGTCGGCTGGCGGGTATACCCGCTGGTTGTCGAAGTTGGGGTCGGTGAACCACACCTCGGCCACTTCGGTGCCCGGCGCGAGGGCCGGAACATTCGCCGGGTCGTACAGCTTGTTCGGGTCATCATAGGTCACTGACACCGGGCTCCCAAGGATGTCGTAGCCCGACACCACCACCCGGACGATCACCGGCGTGGGCACGTTGGGCGCGATGCGGCGGCAGGGGCTGGGTTATGCCGCCGTGCGCCAGGTGCGGCC
>CAZNBG010000076.1:4069-4557 GCA_964570915.1 uncultured Nitrospira sp.
GCGAGATGATCTGCAAGACCGTCAATGACCATGTTGCAATCCGTGTGGTACCGTCACGACATCTGGCAAGGATCGACTCATGATGGCGTTCCTCCGGCGAGACCGCTCAGGAAAAAGTTCCGATTCGCAACGTCGAACCAATTCACCCTTGACTTCGTACGGCCCTTTTCATATACATACATGGCTCTGTTGCGTCACCTTGGTCGGGTGGGCAAACGGGGCGGCTAGGAGACGATCGCTATGACGAGTCAACAGCCGATGCAAGAAGTCTCCGCATCTGTACCCGCGGCCCTATCGCCCTCGTCCACCATTAAGGATTCCCCCGCGGTTGAACGCGCGCTGAACCGCAGTAAAATCTATTTGCTGATCTCCTGGAGTCTTCTGTATCCCGAAGATGAGGAATTTCTCGATTATCTCAGGTGCGGGGAGTTTGGGGACGATGGTCGGACCGCCCTCGATGCGCTAGAGGCTGCCCTCGGTTCCGAAGG
>CAZNBG010000076.1:4567-10242 GCA_964570915.1 uncultured Nitrospira sp.
TAGGCACCTAGATAAATCTGACCTGTGCATGGAAATCGGCGGTGAGCGGGCTAAGCTGAAGCTGGTCTTGCTACGCAAGCAGTTCGATCACATCGAGAAGGTTGTCGCATCGGAATGTGTCAACTGGCAGCTGAGCGATCTCCAGTCGGAGCATCGCCGAGTGTTCAGCAACGTCATTACCCTCGATTGCCCTCCTTACGAAACCCTCTTCGGAAATGACCACGTGTTCGCGCAATCCCATGTGATGGGCGATATTTCTGGGTTTTACAAGGCCTTCGGAGTCGAGTTGTCCAAGGATATTCATGAGCGGCTGGACCACCTCAGCGTTGAATTCGAGTTCATGCACTTTCTTGCCTACAAAGAGTCGTATTCGCGCTGCCATGACGGCGTCGAGAAGACACAGATTGTGGTGGATGCGCAAAAGAAGTTTGTCAAGAATCATATCGGCCGATGGGTGCCGCTGTTCTGCCGCATGCTGACCAAAAAAGCGGACTCCGGTCTTTTCAAATTGGTGGCCGATATGACCGCCGATTGGATGGATTTTGAGACGGCGTTTTTAGGTGTTGCCCCTCAGCCGTATAACGAAACCGATTATCGGCCGGCGACATTCAGCTCTCCTGAGGGCCAGACCTATGAGTGTGGCGCTCAAGATCAGGGTAACGAATTGAGTATGTTGCTGAATGAAGTCGGAGCGCAATCGTTTATGGAAGTGAAAGAAAAAGACAAGGGTTCCGAAGAAGAGGGACCTTCGGGTACCGCATAAGCGAATCGATAGCAGCGATATCAGTGAACGCATTGTTTACAATAATTGAGAGGAGGGAGTAGCACTATGAGAGTAGCGCAGACGACCAACAAGAAATTGGTGTTTGCCATTCTTCTCTCTGCCCTCACCGTCGGATTTATGCTGACGTTGGGGCGAGTACCATTGGCCGTCAGTCAGCCGGTCACCATACCGGCTAAGGCGGTCAAGGGCCCAATCCCGATGGATGGCGCCAACCCCGTATGGGAGAGTGTTCCGGGCGTCATCGTTCCGTTGAGCGGCCAGCTGATCACGACACCGATGCACCCGAATATCTCGGTGAAGTCGGTGTTCGTCAAAGCCATGACCAACGGCAAGGAGGTTGGGTTGCGTTTGGAGTGGATCGATCAGACGAAGAATGACACGGCGATCGGCCCGCAGGATTTCCGGGACCAAGTCGCGGTGATGTTTCCCGTGAACACAGCCGGTGCCCCACCGTTTCAGTGTATGGGGCAATCCGGTGGGACGACCAACATCTGGCGCTGGAATGCCGAATGGCAGAAGGACATCGGGAAGGACAGTGCAGGAATTTGGGATGTGGACGACCAGTATCCTGGCATTTTCTGGGATTACTACTTTGAAGAGCCGGCTGGTGGCGTCACCTATCCAGACCGCATCGGCCGAAGCCTCGGGCCGTTCAATTCCGGCATCTGGTCTGGAAATATCATGTCTGATCCCACGTTACGCGTGAGCTCGGTCGAAGATCTCAACGCGAACGGCTTCAGCACGTTGACGACGCAAGCTCACCAGGATGTGATCGGGAATGGTGTGTGGGAACCGTCGGGATCCGTGAAGGGTGGAGGCTATACCGGCCCAACATGGCGCGTGGTCGTTAAGCGGACATTGGAAAACGGCGATGCAAACGATGTACAGTTCAAAGCCGGGGCCTCGGTGCCGATTGCTTTTGCAGTGTGGGACGGTGCCAACATCGAACGGAACGGTATGAAATCGCTCTCGACCTGGTTTACGTTGAAGCTGTAGTGAACCTGGGCGACCGTGAATAGCGGCACGCCGACATGTCGCATAGTTGAAAAAATGCCTCGGATCAGGTCCTGAACAATAAAGGAACTGGTCCGAGGTTTTTTTTATTGAGCCTCACGTCCAGACTCATCCGTCGTTCTCGGGGTAGGATTGCATTTCACAAAGCGCGGAGGGTATAAGAGAACGAGCTATCGAAGCTACTGATTTTCAAGCATAAAAGGACCAATATACGCCATGAAAGTCTCGCTGCTTTTCCCTCCGACGTGGCATCCTTCCCAACCGTATCTCAGCTTGCCGTCCCTGACAGGATTCTTGCGCCAGGGTGGGATTTCGGATGTCTCACAGCGTGATCTCGGCATAGAGCTGCTGGACATGGTGTTGACCAGAGATTATGCGGCGGAGGTCTACCAGTCTTTGATTGCAAAGCAGCGTGAGCTGGAAGGGGTTCAGACCGGAGAGACGGGCGCAGGAAGTCGCGAGCATTACGCGAAGGTGACCGACTCGCTTGACCGATTCTCCTATCTCGTTGAGCGGATCGAGCTTGCGAAAGAGACATTGCGCAGCGAAGGGTTTTACGATCCTGATGCCTATCGAGCCAGCCTGTTCTTGATCGATAAGTGGTTGGAGGTTGTCTCCTCTGTGTATTTCCCGACCCGGCTCACGGTTGTGGACAATCAGTTTGGGAACTATTCCATCTATTCTTCGAAAGACCTGATGAGAGTCATTCGTGACGAATCACAAAATCCCTACCTCAGTCTTTTCCGCAGCCGATTCATTCCGTCGATCATCAATAGTCGTCCGGATCTCATTGGAGTCTCGATTACTGCCACCTCCCAGATCATCCCGGGCCTGACGCTCTGTCGGTTGATCAAAGAGGCTGCTCCGGATCTTCACGTGACGATCGGCGGCAGCATCTTCACCCGTCTTGTGGACAACATCCGACGGTGCCCTAGTCTCTTCGAATTGGCCGACGATATCGTCGTGTTCGAGGGGGAAACGGCTTTACTGGAATTAGTGAATCAGCTGGCCGGCAAGAAGGATTACAGCAAAGTTCCCAACCTGATCTATCGGCACAATGGGAAGATCACGGTGAACCAGCCGTTCTATTCTGAGAATGTCAATCAGCTCCCCGCGCCGAATTATGATGGATTCCCGCTGGATCGCTACTTGTCGCCGGAGCCGGTGCTTCCGGTCCAGTTTTCGAGGGGCTGTTATTACAAGGATTGCGCGTTCTGTGCGCTGACCCTCGATCACCAGAACTTCAGGCAGAAGGATCCGGGACGGACGATCGAGGAACTGCAATGGCTCAAGCAACGTTATGGCGCACGGCATTTCTTTTTCACCGATGAATGTTTTGCGCTGGCGCCGACGAAACGCCTCTGTCAACAGATGATTGACAAGCAGCTCGACATCAAATGGACGTGCGAGATGCGGTTTGAAAAAAACCTCTCCCGCGAGCTGTTGGTGTCGATGCGGGATGCCGGATGCCTGAAAATCGTCTTCGGATTGGAATCGTTCAATCAGCGGATCATGGATTTCATGAAGAAGGGGATCAAGCAAGAATGGGTCCGGCGCATCGCCGACGACTGCGTGGATCTCGGGATCGCCGTGCATTGCTATATCATCGTCGGATTCCCCACGGAAAAAGAAGAAGAAGCGCTCGAAACCATGAACTTTGTCGTCGAGAATAAGAAGCTCCATGGATCATACGGGTTTTCTTGTCAGCCCTGTCTGTTTGACTTGGAAAAGGAAGCCCCCATCATGAGCGATCCCGGCGGATATGGCATTCGGCGAATCATGCGACCGTCGGCGGAAGATTTGAGCCTTGGGTTTTTCTATGAAGTGCAAGAGGGCATGACTCCCGACGAAGCGGAGCGGTTGTATCAGTATGTCTATGAACGGATCAGTGAAGTCGTGTGCGAGCTTCCATTCAACTATGCGATGGCGGACGGGTTGCTCTATATCTCACGAGCCAAAGAAGGAGCTGAACAGGCGCCACTGGCTGCACGTTGACCCTATTTTTTGACGGCAGCTATAATGGCGGTTCCTGCGGGCATGGTCATGAAGACGGCAACGTTGAGCGAGCGAATAACGGGACGAGTATCGGATTTTGGTCCGCTGTTCGAGTATACCGTCAAGCTGGTCCTCCTGACCTCCTTTCTGGAGCTGGTGCTGTATCGTCTGGTCTCTCGGCTCGGGATGCATTTGAGCAAGATGGCGGCAGATCACCCGTGGATCACCCCCACATTCACCGCCTTGACTGAGGTGGGGACGTGGCTGCTCAACATCGTGGCGGTGTTGTTATTCTTGGCGCTCGCGTTGACAATGGTCAATCGATGGGGAGTGCCTGACACAGGGAGGCTCGTCAAACTGGGTATCGCGGGTACGGCACTCGTATTGTTCTTGACCGTCCTGTTCCTGGTCGTCCAGCCGGGGATGCTTGGTGCCGTCATCTATAACGGCTTGACGCTCCTGGTGCTTACGTTGTTCGTGTCGGAGTATGTAATGACCCATCGTGAACCGGCACAACGGGTTCTGGCGGCCACGTACTATTTGGGGGTGTCCGGATGGCTGTACTATCAGATCGTTTCGACGGCCTACAGTCTGGCGGGGACCTTGGCGGCGCCTCCCTTCGTCTATGAATCGCATCGGGCAGGTGAGGCGCTGATGGTGCTGGCCAGCTATCTCGTTTTTGTCGCCTTCGGCAGCAGCAGAGGGCTGTCGCTACGAACGAGGAATCGGCGGCAGCGGAACCGGGCCATTTGGTTTTGGTCGGCGACGGGTATCATTTTTTCAGCGCTCATCGTCGCCGACTATCTCCTGGATCTCTACAGTCCGGCGTTCGCGTCGGCCTTCCGGCAGGCATCGCAAGGTATCGGCTGGATCTTTCAATTCGGGATGGGCTATACGTTCTATCTCCCGTTTGCCGTGTACGTCGGAGGACTACTCTGTTGGTCCTATACGGTCATCAAGTTGGTGATGACCGGTCGGCTCGCAGGCTATGGGATCGGCTTGATGTTCATCGCCGGCTATGCCTTGCTGTTCTCGAATCTTACATTGATGGTCGTGCTCGGAGTCATGTTACTTGCCCTTGATCGGGTGAAGGCGTCCGCAACGGAAGCGGTGCCGACTACGGCCGGCCCTGTGGTGCCGGCAACAGACGGACTTATTACAGGGCGAGCCTAGCCCAAAAGCGAGCTTACTTATGGAAACGCCTGCACCAATGTCACCGCAGACAGAAGCGCCTGTCGATCAGCCCATGTCACCGGACGAAGAGATCGCCGGAATCGAAACGTTATTGGCAAGCGAACCTGACGACTTTCAGGCTCGCTGCCGACTCGGCGAATTGTATTTCAGTAAAGGGCGGCTCGATGATGCCTTAGCGGAAGTCAAAAAAGCGATTGAGATGGCCGAATCCCTTCGCGCAGAGATGAATCGTTCGCTGGCGATGTATTATGCGAACCTCGGAACCATCTACGCCACCAAGAATATGACCGATGAAGCCGAGGCGGAGTTTCGGCATGCGCTGGAGGTCTTTCCACATGATGTGCTGGCGCTGTTCAACCTCGGGCGGCTCTACGCGGACAACAAAAAATACATGGAAGCAAAGAACTACTACGAGCGCCTGGTCGAGCTTACTCCCGATGATCCGATCGCCTGGTATAATCTTGCGGGGGTCTATATCGAGCTGGATAATCCCCAAGTGTCCGACTACAACACGATCGACATGGGGATTCAGTGTTATCTTCGCACGTTGGAGCTGGACCCGAAGCATTTAGAATCCAGCTTCAAGCTGATGGAAATCGCCCTCAATCACCAGAAAACCGACTTGGCGATCTCGGTCATGGAAAACGCCGTAGAACACAATCCGGATGAGCCGTTGGCCTATTACAAT
>CAZNBG010000077.1:0-10221 GCA_964570915.1 uncultured Nitrospira sp.
GCGGGGTCCTTCAGTTTCTATCCCACGTAGGTAATGACTTCCGGGGAAGGTGGCATGATCGTGACGAACGATTCGCGCCTTGCGGAGGAGGCACGTATCTATCGCGATCAAGGCAAAGCAAGCTTTACGGTCAACGCCCACATTCGCATGGGGTATAACTGGCGCATGTCGGAGCCTCACGCCATCATCGGGCTCAAACATTTCGAACGCCTGCCTGACATGATCAGCGATCGTCAGAAAATTGCGGCCTTATACGACCGTGAGCTGCGGGATTTAAAAAGGCTCACGACGGTGACGGTGCCGGAGGACGGTCTCTGCAATTATTACAAATATCTCGTGGTCCTCAACGAGCGACAGGATCGAAAAGCGCTGAAGACTTTGCTCCGCGAGCAGTACGGAGTGTCATTAGCCGGAGAAGTGTATGAGGAGCCGTTACACAAACAACCGGTTTTTGCAGAATATGTGTCTGGCCCTCTTCCCGCGGCGGAGGAGTATTGTGCGCGGCATCTCTGTTTGCCGATATTTTCGGGTATGAAACAGGCAGAGGCCCATTATGTCGTTGAAGTATTGAAAACAGTGATCGGTTAACCAAAGGAGAGTCGGTCATGGCCAATGTCGTCATTACTGGTGGAAGTGGGTTCATCGGTTCGCATGTCGTCGATGCTCTGGTGGATGCCGGGCATCAGGTCACCGTCATCGATCATCGGGTTCGCCCGCATCGGACGGATGTGGGGTTCGAGGATGTGGATCTCATGGACCTATCATCGGTCCTTGCGGCCACCAAGGGAGCAAATCATATTTTCCACCTGGCCGCCGTTGCAAACGTGAATTACGCGTACAAGTACCCCGTTTATACGGCCGCGCTGAATGTGATGGGGACGACGAACATTTTAGAAGCAGCTAGGATCAATGGTGCCCAACGTGTCCACCTCGCTTCGACTGTTTGGGTCTATAACGGTGCACCGGATGGAAAGCCGGCGGACGAAACAGTTCCTTTTTACTTGGAGGGAGCCGGTCATATCTATACTTCGACCAAAATGGCGGCTGAGATGATTTGTCACAATTACTCTCAGTTGTATCAGGTCCCCTTTACGATCTTGCGGTATGGGATTCCATACGGTCCCCGCATGCGCGAAGAACTTCTGATTCCTATTTTCATCAAGAAGGCGTTGAACGGCCAGCCGCTGACTATTTCAGGAAAGGGTGAGCAGTATCGAAACTTTGTCTATGTGCGTGACATGGCTGAGGCTCATGTAGATGCTATGAAAGAGAGTGCTGCCAACCAAACGTATAATCTCGAAGGAACGAGAAAAGTGACGGTTCTTGAAGTGGCCGAAGGCATCAAGAAAATCCTCGGCGATGATGTGAAGCTTGAATTCGTTCCGGCGCGTCCCGGTGATTTCGGGGGGAAAGAAATCACGGCCAAGAAGGCGCAACGGGAATTGGATTGGTATCCGATGACGCCGTTCGAAGAGGGACTGAACCGGACCATTCACTGGTTCCGGCAGAAGTGGACCTGCTGATTCTCCATAGAACAGACGGTGAAGAACTTGAACGATTGTGCTGCAGCTGGCTCCGTGAAAAACGCTCCTGTGTCGATTCTGTCGCTCTGCGTACTCTGGGGGGGATTGTTTCTTCTCATTCAACAAGTCGAGCGGTTCTTCTTGCTTCCCACGACACTCGCCCTCGAATCGCCTACGCTACCGCTCATGATGCAAACCCTCATAGCTGGTATCTCTCAAGACCTCGCTGTCACTGCAGGTGCGTTGGCGGTTGGGGCTGTGCTCGCTCTACCCATTGGTCTTGTCGCACTTGTGTTTTCAAGGCGTCCTCCCATTGCGACAAAAAGTCCGATGTCCGCCACCTGCCTTAGAGCAGGCTTTGGACTCGTCGCCCTCACGCTGGCCATAATCATGATGGTAGACATGAGCTACTATCACTGGAACCATCAGCGCATGAATTTTGTGTTCTTTGAATACGTCGCCGATTTTTTAAGTGCTCCCGTCGGTGGAACGCAGGAATCTCAGGCTGTACAACAAACCGCTGCGGAATTCCAGAACATGGGGACATGGGGCGTTCGAGCGTGCGCATTTTTGCTCGTAGAGAGCATGGGGATAGTGGCTTGGTGGCGCATTCACCGATGGATAGCTCAAAAACAGGCGAGATCGACGGCGCGGACATCCTTCGCATTGAATTCCGTCTTGGCCCTCCTCATCGTCATTGGAACCTTGGGAGCTTCGCCATATAATACGCCCATTAAGCCAACGATCGAGAGCGATGCATACTACATGCTCGCTCAAAACCCGATCCTCTTCTCAAAGGATTCGGCCCGCGCTGCGTTATTTCATCATTGGGAATGGGTTTCACAGCTCCCTGACAGGGCGCTCTCAGTCGATGATGCCGTTGAATTCTATCAAAGCTCACGCGTCGACAGCGCTGTATTTCCGTACCAGCGGTATCCGTTCGTGGGGCAAGCACCGAGCCATGAGAGGCGACCGTTCCAAAAACCGCCGAATGTATTGGTGATTTTCGTGGAAGGACTGGATCGACGTTACTTGGGTCAGACGGTTCATGCGGACCCTCCGATTCGAGTGACCCCGTTTCTTGATACGCTGAAGCAAGACAGTCTGTATTTTGAAAATTTTTATTCCAACGGTGTCCAGACATCGCGAGGTCTCTTCGCGACGCTTTGTTCCTACTATCCGAGGCAGGGGGCTGCGGCAATGAAGGCTCGCTCTACACGCGGGTACTTATGCCTTCCCTCCTTACTCCATGAACAGGGCTACAGGACCGAAATGGTGGTCGGACAACACGGGAGCATCAATAATCTACGAAATTTCTTTACGAGGAACGGAATCGAATATTTGTACGACAGAGATGATTTCCCTCCTCATGCCGAACACATGGGACTTGGCATGACCGATGCCGCGATCTTTGATTTGATCACGGCGCGCCTGAGAGCGACGCGGAACTCTGAGCAGCCACTGTTTTTGACGGCGCTTACACTGAGTATGCACCATCCATTCTTATTTCCCATGGGTCATCCAGAGGTCAAGGGTCTTGATGAAGCAGGGAACGATCGATACGTACCCGCCCTTCGGTATTTTGATTCAGAATTTGAACGCTTTTTTATGAGAGCGCAGCGGGAGAGTTTGCTTAACAATACGATCGTGTTGGTATTGGGAGACCATGGACGACATGAGGAAATAGGAGGAACGGACGTTGAAAAACAAGTTGGCCATTTTCTGACGCCGCTCTTCATATGGTTGGATGTCTCATTGCGAACCGACGAGACGTATTATCCTCGGATTGCGGGCACGATAGCGAGCCAGGTTGACGTGGCGCCCACGATTCTCGCCCTGAGCCATTCGGAGCCTACCCGTTCGCCTTTCGTCGGCCGCAGCTTGAGCTGCTTATTGGCAGGGGATTGTCTTCGCGATAATACTGCCTATTTAACAAGCGTCTATGATGATCTGATCGGGCTAGCGGGAGAAAAGGGGATCTGGTTGTATTCGTTCCGGAAGAAAAGGCTCGATTGGACAGATCTCGCATTGCAAGTCGTAAGGTACAATGCGGATGAACGAGTAGATGCTTCGTCTCCCACCCGGCAATTATTCTCTCTGTACCTCGCATCCAATATGCTTCTTGAACAGGATCGCATCTGGTCTTGGTCCGATTTGAAAGAAGCTCTTTATTACGGTAGAGAGAACCCACCATCTTCCGCCAACACCCCTCTCCCCCCTTCTTGAGACAAGTTAAGTTGCCTTTTGCTTCCTACTTAACTAGTAACGGTCGTATAAAGATAGGCGAACCTTCAACAATCACTGCGTGTTCCATGAGTCTGCCATTCGGACTATTCATCGATCCCTTTCGAATGGGTACGTGATTCTATTGTGTTGATCTATTGGGTGGCAATATGCATCGTGCATGTCCTGTTACTGGGAGAGATCTATGTCGTCTCGGCTGCAGAGGTCCAAGGTCCTCGACCGCCGCGGCAGGGTGATTTATCCGGCCACGAGGAAGAACAGGAAAAGGCTCCGGCCAAAGAGTTGCTCGATGATGATAGCCATCCGGCAGAGCATGCCCTCAAGGCACTTCCGGCAAAATCCGATTACACAGTCATTCCACTCCCATCCATCGCCTACAATCGAAATGAGCAATACTGGACCGGGATGATCGTGCCTATTCTAAGGGCCGATCCGAAAGGGGATATTAAAGATATTTTGGCGCCGCAATATTTATTCAATCCGCTCATTGGGCACGGCGGCAGTGTGAGCTACTATAGCTATCCCTCTGATAACGAACAATACCGAGCATCTATCTGGTACTCGGAAAAGATCGAACGCGGTGTGGATTTCGCGTACAAAAACGTGGCAGCTGGAGGTGGGCGATATATCCTTGCTGTCGATTTTGCCGCATTTAAGAATCCATTCGCGAGATTCTTCGGATTTGGGAGTAAAACAACAGAGTCGCAGGAAACGAATTATACTTCTCGCGAGCTCCTATTTAAAGTGGCGCTTGGGGTCAATCTCACTCCGGATCTCTCGGTGATGTTGGCTGAGCGGGTTCGGATTGTCAGAGTCGATGATGGAATTATTAACAACTTACCAAAACCAAGCCAACTCTTTCCGTCGATTCCTGGGCTCGATGGGTCGCAGGTGTTAGGGCATGGCATTGTGCTTCGCTATGATACGAGGGATAGTCAACTCATTCCCATGCGAGGCACGTATGCGAATCTCTTCGCTGAATTTAATCAGAACTTACAGAGCAGTGAAGAAAATCAGTGGTGGCATTTGTCACTCGATGCGCGTCACTTAATTCCTCATGCGTCGGGCCGTATGGTCTTTGTTTCTCGCGTGTTTTTCAGTGGGGTATTCGGGCAGGTAGGGCGTAAAGGAGCGGCTCAATTCTGTGTGCCGTTTTATTAAGAGCGAAACATCAGAGGGGAAATGAAGATCAGCGCGTTCGGTCGTGGCCGGTACACTGGTAACTGGGCTTTTTTGATCAATCTTGAAGAACGTATAAGTGTACTCAATAAGAAGGTGTTCGACCATGACATTCGTCTGGAACTTGCTCCGTCTCTTGATATAGGACGTGTTGGACGAACCGGAATCGATTTGACGCGGTTCCTCTTCAGGAATGTCCAGGTCAATCCTGGTATTGGGATTCGCCTGTTGGCTCTACCGCACGTCGTTGGGCGTCTGGATGTCGCGTATGGAAAAGATGGAATCAACGCGTTCGTCGGGTTGGATTATCCTTTTTGATGAGGATGCCCTATAATATGGACCTCTCGTTGGTTGGGAAGGAAGATGAATGTCTTGAGAAAGATGATCGGTCTTCCAATGGGCGGAGTATTTTTGTTGGCCTTGTTAAGCGGCTGTGCCGTTCCCCTCTTGCAGGCATCAGTTTCCGGTGATGTTCAAAGAGTCTCGGAGCTTTTAGAGCAGGGACATCATGCGAATGAAGCCCTTCCGATTGTGGGGACAAGGCCGCTCACGCTTGCTGCAGCCTATGGGCATGCAGAAGTCGTGCGTGTCCTTTTGGAGAACGGGGCGGAGATCAACGCCGAAGATTTTACTGGGTGGACGGCATTGCATGCCGGATCGTTCATGGGGGATCCAGGAACGGTCTCGCTCTTATTAGCTCGTGGAGCGGTATCCACAAGCGATCGGTGGTTTCTCAGAAGCCCATTGAAAATCGCTGAAACATTAAATCACAAAGACATCATTCCTCTCTTACAACAGTCAGAACAAGCTCGGAACGGAACAGAGATTGTCCTGAAGGTTAGATAAAGGTGAAGTTCGACAGAATCCTATCCCAGAAACGGTCAAAGTCCTGGCTCTACGAATCGGTGTTCCGAGATGCTTAAACGGACAATGGAACGAAATGTGCGATCATATGCCATTGACCTTCCCTAGAAACTAGATCACGCCACCAGCCCATTCCTGGAGGTCGTTTGGGCCTACTTTTGGGTCAGTCATTGGGTCAAGATTAGTAGAACATGTCACCTATCATGTAGACAGTTGTCTCGCCTCCAGGTACCTGACGAAAATCAACCTGATTCCCAGATGGAGTATTTAGAGCGGTGCGCATTTGGTCTGCGATTGGATGACCGATTGAGACAGAGCCGCCCTGAAAGGCCGTGCTTCGCGCCAAGCCAACTCCAAGATCCTGATCCTTCAGCCCCTTTATGGCGGGCCTGTTCGACACGTCATGGCCCAAGATAAACTCCAGATTTTCCTGAGGGGACACCTTCATCCCGGCTGGGACGTGCCGCCATCGAATACGAGCTAACGGCAAGATGGTTTCCCATGGAGATAGCCAATCAAAACCGCATCGGGTCACTGCCGCCAGGGCCGTAAGATGATGGGCCTCACTCTGCCCGTTTTTCCGGTCAGCGCGATAATCTGCTCGATCTGGAGGCTTGCGTATTTTTTTGCCACAGTTGTTTGCTAATGGTTTGCTGACATTGAAAACCATGGCATAATATGCCCACTTTTCAGGGTGCCGAACCGCTGATTCGGGGTCATGCCTGCGTAGTCTTAGTGATCGCGTGCTCGACGGAAGGCAGAGGCCGAACGCTTGTCGTATAACATATGTAAAGGGAGGTTTAAGTGAAGCAAGGTCATGTACTCGGGGTTTCAGAGGGCGCTGCCGTGGAGGTATGGGTCGCGCCTGGGATGAAGATCTTAGGAACGCTGAACTTCATTCCGGATAGCCCTGATGGAACCTGGGTCATAGAGAATGAAGACGGCGTTTTTCACGTCAAGCAATTTCTCTATATAAAAGGCTCGAAGAAGTAACCTCTTGCCCTGGGGTATCGCCCTTCCTTCTGTCTCCCACCATCTCGCCATCCGAGCTCCAGGACAAGAGGCTTCCGCCTTGGAAATCCAAATGGAATCAATCTTGTGGGCACTGTGAGAATCGGTCGCATATCATTGGCGAACAGCCTGGTCGTCATTCGCCAGCCGGCAGGGCGCTCATCACCGCTTGAAACGTCAGCGGCGCATTCCCTTCGGCCTATTGTTCACAATTAAGCGTTGAGCTTGAAACTGAGATGATCGGAAGGTACTTTTCTTTTCTCTCTGGCTGATAGGGTACGATTCGCCAGCGTGAGGTGCGATAGAGTCGCTCTCGGGCACAGTGGAGGGCAGTGCAGAGACAGCAACGCCCTGCATCGGCTCAGTTCAGAGCCACCTATCATGGGTGATTCTCTACGCTACAAGGTTGATCTTGTTACTCGCCTCCGATGTAGGACTTGGTTGAGAAGATGGGGTTGCTGAAGCGTCAGGCTGCGGATTCCCCTGGTGATGGTGATGATGTTTGTGTCGTCCGGCCTGTAACGTGGCGAAGGCATTTTGAGCTGCCGAGAGATCATTCGATTGCAGCGCTTGGCCGATTTGTGCGAGCGGGCTGTTTGGCGGAGGGGTGCCGCCCGGATTATTTTGGGTGAGAGCGGAGTACGCCTGCTTTGCGCCAGTCAGGTCGTTTGACTGCAGCGCTTGAGCTAAGGCTTCAAAGTTTTGCCGTCGTTGCTGATATGGATTCATTCCATCTACCTGGCAGGAAGATACGGATTCAATTGGTGTGCTCATTGAAGTCCTCCTTTTACTCCTTGCCCCTAATTGAGATGACCGAGAGCAAAAACTTATTCGGTCGATACCTGCAATATCTTGAGTGCTCTCACTCGACGGGCCAATCAGCAATCACTTGTAAGCGCTACGACTGCAAACCGAGCCTAACAATCGATCCAATGCGTCAACTCGTGTGGGCGCCGTTTGTCATCATCTCTCCCCATTTGATCATGCGCCGAAAAGCGAATGAACCGCTCACGTTCAGAAGACTATTTAGATTTTAGGTACTTTGAATAGCCCCCCTCACGCATTCAGGACGTTGGCTAGGCAAGCGGAAGGTGGAACGACAGTGGTGGAAATCTGTCCGCGTCGGACTGGGCCTCTTTACTCGTGAACACTGAGTTATGCGATAGCGGCCCTGCGTTGTATTGAGCTGAGGACGCTCGCGCTGAGTGTGGCGGGATTCTCGACTGACGATGCCTCAGTTTGTCGCGATGAGGGGATACAGGTGAAGAACATTGAGCATCACACCAAAGCCAAAGGTTGGCCCGGAATCCGTCCCACCTACCAAATCATCAAAAAGCTCCAATGTCCCATACGGAGCACGTAGAGAAACAGATCCAAACCGGCGGAGGATCCTGTGTGTGTTCGGTGCAGCAAACAGGCCGGAATCATAGGTGACCGCTACTTCCAAGACCCAATGAGGAGCTTCACCGTCGCTCTCTCCAAAATCGGCGAGTGACACAGACGCTTGGCCGAGATAGGATTGATTCGCCAGCACATCACTGGAGTAGGCTGATCCTCCATAGGGCCGACTATACCGGCCCATCGCGGAAAACCGCACATAGCGAGAGATACTTTTCAGTATGCCCGACGTTCTTCCAGAGAAGGCCCACGCGGCGAGGTCGGCCACTGAGCATTCTCGTATCCCAAGCCGTCCATACACCTCCTGATAGAGCGAGCCTCCGGCGACCCCGATACTGATGAATCCCGTGTCACGTGATGAGAAGAGCTGGCTCCATCGCGTCACTGATCCGCCGATCATGAAATCTGTGCTGTCGCGAACTTGATCCGTAGGAACCATCCCCTGATTGCTCAGGTGATGCACGAAGCTCTGGAGATTGCGCGAGGGAGCCTCCGAGGTGGGCCCTGCCCCCCATGTCACATTCCCCGACCAGGCCGGGAATGAGGGAATCCGGTCCGTCACACTGAACGTCGCAAAATTAAACCCTGCGCTTTGCATGATGGCATTGAACCGATTTCGGTGGACATCAAATTCCGTAAAACGATTGATCGTAAGTCCTGCGGTCATCGTTCGCTCTCGCTCGGGAAAGTCGAGGGCACCCCAATGGACACTGGGCGCGACATTTTCGGCATGAGCGGGGACGAGGGGACACAGGAGCACGAGGAGATTCAGTAGCGAGCAAAGCTTTCTAATAACATCCAGCATGACCACATTCCTATCATTTGTTCACACAGAAAGGTGCTAGCATACAGGGATGCTATGCAATCCTACCAGCACGGGAATGCCGGATGCCTGCACTCCTTTTCTATGGTAGAGATCTGCGGCCTCTACTGCGCGATGGGTCTTGAATACATTCAGAGGTTTGCCGTCCTCGGCTGACTTAGCTGCCCGTCTACGCTCGTTGGGAGTGCACTTCCCTCCGGCAGATTCACTCCTCTTGACAGTACAAGCGTAGTTGATAGACTAAGTTGTCTCAATTAAGAGTCTTCGCCATGAAGCTCACCTCTCGCGGGCCTGGATTCTATCTTTTTCTACCACTGTTTCTCATATTCTTTGCGCTCCCGTACCTGTTCGACATCGTCTTTTGTGAGGACCTATACGCCACACAGCTGTCACAGGCCGCTCTGATTGATGCTGAAATAGTCGATCCGCATACCGGAGACGTGCCCTCGACCGCACTTGATTGCACACCAACGGGGGCTAGCAGTGTTGATGCTCGATCGGTGTTTTTTGCCATTGCCTCGCCGTTTGATTGTTCCAGTATCGGACCACCGATTCCTATCTTACTAGTTTCACGTCCCCCCCCTGCTTCCTAAACTTCCTTCGTTTGTGGTTCACAGTCTGATCGTGATTCGTCGATAACAACGTCAGTGGCGCACTGTGCGTGATGCATGGTGGGCCAGGAAGCCCACCTCGTAGCGGGAAGCGACTCTTTCCCTGGGGTCTAACTGGCATGATCACCAAACTTGTCGAGGTCGCCCTCGCGCAACGAGCCCTTGTTTGCCTGCTGGGTCTTGTCATGCTTATTGGCGGACTCTACGCGTTTCACCTGCTGGATGTCGTCGCCTACCCCGATCCCTCTCCACCCATGATCGAAGTCATTACACAGTATCCCGGCTGGCCTGCGGAGCAGATTGAGCGAGCAATCACCGTCCCCATTGAAATGGCTCTGCAAGGGATGCCGGGCCTTGTCGATATTCGTTCGCTCTCCATATTTGGGCTGAGTGATATCAAGGTCTATTTTGCCTTTGGAACCGACCATTTTCGTGATCGACAAGAAGTGCTAAACCGTCTGCAGCTCATCTCGTTGCCTCAGAATGTCCAACCGACGATCTCACCTTGGTCGGCCATTGCTGAAATCTACCGCTATGAGGTGGTCGGGGAAGGGAAAAGTCTCACGGA